>JBDTXE010000082.1:0-8559 GCA_040006335.1 Verrucomicrobiota bacterium
GCAAATCGGTGGAGCGCACGCGACTCGCGTGCCTGTTTCGGCGACTCGCCGAAACCTCTTCATCTCGCCGCACAACGTTTCCAGCCGTTCGAGCGAAACGCTCAGGTCCGCTCCGCGCTTGTTTCCCGCGAACGAGTGCAGCTCATCCACGATGACGAATCCCGTCGTCGCCAGATGCCGCGCATAATTTTCCTGCGCGAGCAAAACGGCTAGTGACTCCGGCGTTGTCACCAAAAAAGGCGCCGGCTTTCGTCGAAACTTCGCCCGTTCGCTCGCCTTCGTATCACCGGTGCGCAAGTGGATGCGCAGTTCCTTCTCGAGCCCCATCGCCACGATCGGTGCGCGCAGATTTTTCTCGATATCGTAAGCAAGCGCACGCAGCGGCGAGATGTAGATACAGCGCACGCCGTCGATTGTTTTGCACTCGTCCAATTCGCGCAGGAGAGCGTCGAACACGCCCAGAAAACCCGCCAGCGTTTTGCCGCTACCGGTAGGAGACGTCAGCAGAATTGATTTCCGCGCGAGCACGGCAGGAACGCATAATTCCTGGGCATGGGTCAGGCCGGCATAGGTCGCGAAGAACCATTTCGAAAGACGCGGGTGAAGCCGTTGCCGCAAAGGCATCCCTGAACTCACGAATCAACGTCTCGCGCTCACGATTAAAGTCGAGCGCCGTTCGCCTTGCCCGAAGACAATGCCAGCATACTCTGCGGCGGATGAGAGCTGGTATCGCCCAATGATTTTCGCCTGGCTTCTTCTCCTCGTCCCCATCTCGCTCGCTTTGGAATACGTTTTCCACGCGAGCACCCTTTGGGTATTCGTCATGGCGGTGCTGGCGATCGTTCCGCTGGCCGAATGGATCCGGCGGGCTACGGAACAACTCGCCCATCGCGCGGGATCGGCCGTCGGCGGTTTGCTCAACGTTACTTTCGGTAATACCGCGGAGCTTATCATCGCTCTCTTCGTCCTCTCCACCGGCGCAACCGAAGTGGTGAAAGGGCAGATCACCGGTTCGATCATCGGAAACAGTTTTCTTGGACTCGGCCTGGCAATTTGCGTGGGGAGCTGGGGACGTGAACGGCAGACGTTCAAGCAGGAACGCGCCGGCCTGCTCTCCAGTCTTTTGATGCTCGCCATGATCGCGCTGCTCGTGCCGGCGTTCTTCGATTACACCGAGCGCGGACTTTCCGCTCCAAAGAACATCGCTCGACTGGATGAGAATCTGAGCCTGGGCGTTTCGTGTGTCTTGATCGCCATTTACCTGGCCAATCTTCTTTACACGCTCGTGACGCATCGCGATGTCTTCGCCTTCCGCGAAGATGAGAATGGCGAATCGGCGGAAGCAGCCTGGCCGCTCTGGCAATCGCTCGGGATTCTGCTTCTTGGCACGGCGCTGACGGCGTGGGAAGCGGAGTTGATTTCGCACGGGCTGTCCGAGACTGCAGCCAGCGTTGGCATCTCTGAGTTTTTTCTTGGCGTCTTCGTGCTCGCGGTCGTCGGGAACGCATCCGAATACGTCGCCGCCATTTATTTCGCGCGGAAAGATCGCATGGGATTAACGGTCAGCATCACCGTTGGTTCGACGATCCAGGTCGCGCTGCTGGTGGCGCCACTCTTGGTCATCGTGTCGCATTTCATGGGGCATCCGATGAATCTCGTCTTCAACAATCCGCTGGAGTTGATCGCGATTGCCGCGGTCGCGTTCGTGATTAGTTCTATCGCCGGAGATGGAGAAACGACGTGGTTTGAGGGCGTGATGCTTCTGGGCGTTTACGTGGTTTTGGGAATGGCGTTCTACCTCGTGCGTTGAGGATTAACCTTCCGGGTTCACCGGGAAATGCTTGTTCTTGAGATTTTCAGGAACAGCTTTTGTCTGCTCTTCTTCGATGCGCTCCTTGGCGGCGGCGAGCATTTCGGTTGATGCCCGGCTTTTCGCCGCGGAACACATGTAGGCGGTGGCATGGGCGAGTGGAAGTTGCGCTTCGGGCAGGCCGACGAACTCGACCGCTTGCTGCGTCGCGATGGCGAGTGGGAGTGCGTTCGCGTCCGCCAGGCCAACGTCTTCACTCGCGAAAATCACAATCCGTCGCGCGATGAAGCGCGGGTCTTCCCCGGCGTGGAGCATTTTGGCCAGCCAATAAATCGCATCGCCTTCCTTCGAAGCGCGCATGCTCTTGATGAAGGCGCTGATGGTATCGTAATGGGCATCACCCTTTTTGTCGTAGACAATTGCCTTCTGCTGGATGCTTTCTTCCGAGGTCTCTAACGAGAAATGGACAACACCCTTCCGGTCCGCCGGCGTGGTGAGCACGCCGATTTCGAGCGCATTCAGACATTTGCGGGCATCGCCATCGCTCAGTTTGGCCAGATGCTTACGCGCGTCGGCGTCGATCTTCACGGGAGATGTTCCGAGGCCGCGTTCTTGGTCGGCCAAGGCGCGATCAATCAATTCTTCCAGTTGCGGCACAGTCAGCGCTTCCAGACGAAAGACGAGTGAACGTGAGACGAGCGCGCTGTTAACGTAAAAGAACGGATTGTAGGTCGTAGCACCAATCAGTCGGAGGTTTCCACTCTCGACGTCAGGCAGTAAAACATCCTGCTGCGATTTATTGAAGTGATGGATCTCGTCGACGAAGACGATCGTTTTTTGTCCGCTGGTGCGAATCCGTCCGCTGGCGGCGGCGACAACTTTGCGCATGTCGGCGACGTTGCTTTCTACGCCGCTCAGGCGCTCAAATTTCGCGTTCGTCATCACAGCGATGATTTGGGCGAGCGTGGTTTTTCCGGTGCCGGGTGGCCCCGACAGGATAACGGAAGGCATGCGGTCCGCTTCGATCGCGCGGCGCAGGAGTTTGCCCGGCGCGAGGATGTGCTCCTGGCCGACGAATTCGTCGAGTGTGCGCGGGCGCATCCGCGCGGCCAGAGGGGCGCTGCGATTCGCGGCTGCGATGTTTTCGGCTTCCGCAGGGCCGAAGAGGTCTTCCACCAGCAAAGTTAGGATAGGGTAGGCGAAGTTTCCAACTGGCCTTTCCGGCCGGCGTCAGCCGCAAAGCGACAAATTTGAGCCACATTCATGGCACGGGTTGCGCTGTCTCTGCTTCCGTCAAGATTCCCAGATCGCATGCTTCTTCGACTCGCCATCGCTCTCTCACTTTTTCTCGTCGCCCAGGAAATGCGAGCGGCGGAGATGCGGCTGCCGCTGACCACGGTTTTTCGCGGGGAGAATCGATTCGACCAATTAGTCGCGCGTGCCAGTGCTGGAAATTGGAGTTCACTGCCAATCGGAGAGCGCACCGCGACGATCGGCCAGGCTCTGGTCGGCACGCCGTATCGCGGTTTTACCCTCGAGATCGATAATCATATCGAGGCTCCTTCGGTCGATCTCAACGGCGTGGATTGCTGGACCTTCTTCGAGATCTCACTCGCCTTCGCACGGATGCTGGACGAGCCCTCCGCCAACTGGACGCCGCCGACGATGCTGCATTACATCGAGCTCGATCGTTATCGCAGCGGCGAGTGCACGGGCGATTATCTCTCGCGCCTGCATTATCTGGAAGACTGGCTCCGCGACAATGATCGACGCGGTCTGGTGGAGGATCTAACCCGACAATTGGGCGGCGTCAGTGTGCCCCATTCCGCCCGTGAAATGACGGTGGGCTGGCACCATTACCGTTATCTGATTGCGGATCATTCGCTTTTTCGGCCACTGGCAGAAATGGAGGCGCGGGTGAGTTCGCGACCGCTTTATTCCATCCCCAAAAGCAGAGTGGCGGCGATCGAGCCGCGACTGCGCAGCGGAGACATTATCGGGATCATCTCGCGCGACGGCCCGGGCCAGCAGGCCACGTCCCACGTCGGCCTCGCCCTGCGCCGGCCCGACGGATTGTATTTCATGCATGCGTCCGCGCCGCATAATTACGGGCGCGTGATCGTGGAGTCGCGTCTCTCCAGCTATTTGTATCGTTACAGCTCGCACACCGGAATCCTGGTGGCGCGACCAGTTCGCTAATCATTTCTGCGACGGCAACGCGCGCATCGGCTCCGGCCGGGCATGCCGTGGCTGGTAAACGCCCAGCTTCCCGCCGCCGGGGAGATGCAATTGCGAGAGAAGACCCCAGCCCTGGTCGCGGACAGGCTCACAGAAAATTTTGTGGTCCTGCAGACGAGTGACGAACTCTTCGATGTTATCGCACATCAAGTAAAATTCGTGCGCGTTATTCTCCCCGGGATGCACGGCCACTTCGGCCGGCGGCAAACCGAAGATGAGCCAGCCGTGGCCCACATCCACGTGGGTGAGCTTGAGGACATCTCGCAGAAAAGTGCCATCGGCTTCCGGATCCTTGCTGTAAATAATGGAATGAGCGCCGGTGATCATGCGGGAATGATCAGGCGCGGAGATGGAAAACGCGATCTCTTAGCGTTGAGGCGAAGAGTTTTGTCGCGTCGTGCCATGATACCGGTCGCCTCTTCCCTGAGGTCTCCAACTGCCAGCACGGGACGAGCAACCGCGACCAGATCGGTGCGACGATGGAGTACAACCTGAGGCAGGATGAGAGGCCAACAGTGGCCTTGATTTCCTAAAACCGTTTGGTCAACTTTGCCCGTGGGAGCAAGTTATCGTTCGTTAAGCCAGGGTCGGGCCAGGAGTAGAAAAGAGGCGAGTTTCTCTCAGACGGCGGCGCCGATGTCGGTAAAACGCGGATGAAAGCAATCGTCCTGACCGCTGATCGTTACCGTGCTGTGACGGAGCACATGATCCTAAAATACGAAGAGGTGTGGCCGGATCATCCGTTCGTTTTTCGAATTCCATACCAAGCGAACGGCGGGGCGAACGCGGCTCGCGTTGAGTACATCCGCAGTCGAGGGAGCACGCCGGCAGAAATACCCGGGATGATTCTCGATCTCATTTCCGATCTACCCGATGACGAGCTCATTTACTGGTGTGCCGACGACAAGTATCCGATTCGCCTGCTGGTCGAGGAGATCGAGTCTCTCTTGCGCTTTGCCCGGAGCAACGATGCTCTTAGCGGACTGCTCTTCTGCCGGACGCGTGCGCTCCTCGGCGAGGATGCGCTGCTTCCCCACCGCCTCTCGACCCTGGAAGGTGAAACCTTGATTGAGCGTCGCGCTTGGAACCAAATTTGGATTCACCAACTGCTACGGACACGAGTGCTGCGTAACTTTTTCTCCAACCTGCCTTCGGCGGAGATTGCCAGCGCCGTGTCGATGGATTCGCTTAAAGATCGGATGCGTAAGCCCGTTGATCTTCGTCTGTTCGTGACGGAAAGAAACTTTGCGGTCTTCGGAGAAAGCACCCACGGGGGCAAAATCACGCGCAATTGCCTCGAAAGTATGCGCCAGACAGGCATCGTCATTCCGGAATGGTTCCAACAGGACAATGGCGAGACGATTATCCTGGGGCGATTGCCACCGGACAAACGCTCTTTGCTTGGCCGAGTGCGCAAAAGACTGAGAATGTAGCGCAGAAACCCAGATCTTTATGCTGGAAGGAACATGCGCGCCCATTCGTTCAAGACCCACAGATTCCAGAGGCGCTGGGCATGATTGGCGCGGCCGGATTGGTGCTCCTCGAGCAACTCCGCGGCATTACTTTCGCGCAGGAAAGGCCTAAGGGCGGGATGCAGCGGCAACAATCCAGCGCGGATTTGTTTCCGCGCCGCGCCGCGCCACCAGTCTGCCAGCGGAACAGAGAAACCGCGTTTCTTCGCTTGCAGAACTTGCAGTGGCAGATCTGCGGCCACGATGTCGCGCAGCATTCGTTTTCCCTCATGCCTGCTTCCTTTCCATTCGTTCGGCAGCCGGGCGCAGAGCGCGACCAATTCCTGATCGAGGAAAGGCGAGCGCACTTCCAGGCTGCGTGACATGCTCGCGATATCTAATTTCGTTAGAAGCGAATTTGGGAGTGGCTCGGTGTTATCCCACGCCAGCATGCGCTCGAGAGGCGGCAGCGTTCCTTGCCAAAATTTCGCGACGATCTCACCGAGGAACTCGTTGGTTTCACTCCGGAAACGGTCGGTGGTAATTTGTTGGTAGTAAGAGCCGGAGAAAAATTCGCCCGAGAAAACGCTCGCTGTCTCCGGCAGCATTTGCCGGCGCAGTCGACTCATGATTTTGCTCCCAGGCCAACTCTGACCGCGCATCGCGGCCAGCGTCCATCGCGCGCTCATTCCGGGTGGGACCATCGCGGAAGCTCGCTGTTGCCAGTCGGCCAAGCGGTGCTTTGCATACCCGGCAAAGGCCTCGTCACCGCCATCGCCGCTGAGTGCCACTTTCACGAATTGCCGTGTCAGCCCGCACACCAACATTGTTGGCAGCGCTGATTTATCCGCGTTCGGTTCTCCGTAGTGCCGCACCACCTCGGGTAACAATTGCAGCAGATCGCTGCTGCCGGTGAGGACGTGATGTTGAATCCCAAAATGTTGGGCAGAGGCCCGCGCAATTCCCGATTCATCGTACTCTTGCTCGGCAAAGCCCACCGTAAACGCCTGTACTTTCCGTCCCAGCCCCCGCACCAAGCGCGCCAGGATCGCGTTTGAGTCGAGGCCGCCGCTCAGAAGGAGGCCTACCGGCACGTCGCTTCGCAGGCGGAGCTGGATGCTTTCATCGAGTTTTGCGCGCACCATCTTGCGCGCTTCCTCATAGCTGCACTCCACTTTTGGCCTTTGCCGGAAAGTCCAATACCGCTGCACCTGCATCTCTCCCGCGCGCCAGGTAAGATAATGTGCGGGGGGCAGCTTTTTGATTTGCCGCACCATGGTGTGGGGGGCAGAGACGAAACCGAATTGCAGATACGCGGCGAGCCCATTCGAATCGATCTCCCACGGCGCCAGCTTTGCCTCCAGCAGCGGCGCGATTTCCGAACTAAAGAAGAGCGCCCCGTCGGCGAGCACATAATTGAGCGGCTTCTTTCCGAGACGATCGCGCGCCAGAAAGAGCATGCGGCGACGCGAATCCCAGAGCGCAAACGCGAACATCCCCCGCAGGTGAGACAACATTTCCACGCCATGCTCTTCGTAAAGATGAACAAGGGTCTCGGTGTCGCCGCGAGTCTTGAAGATGTGCCCGCGCCCTTGCAAGGATTCGCGCAGCTCGACATAATTGTAGATCTCGCCGTTGAAGATGAGCTGAATACTGCCGTCTTCGTTCGCGATCGGCTGCTGGCCGCAATCCACATCCACGATGCTGAGGCGCCGCATCGCGAGGCCGATTCCAGGGGCGGAGAAGTAGCCTTCGTCATCCGGCCCTCGATGCCGCATGCGGTCGCACATCCGCCGGAGGATCTGCTCGCGCTCGGTGCCGTTCCGGCCCGCAACGAATCCCGCGATACCGCACATCAGTCAGTCCGCCCCGAGGTCAGATATCCAAAACGCACGTCCAACCTGGACGCAGCGCTCTCGGCATACTCAATATCGTTGCCGCTTAAATAATCGACGTAGCCTCCGACTTTACCACGGCGCACCTTGTAGGATTCGGGGTCCTGCACATCGCCAGGCTGCAACAGTTGCGGATCATGAACGCGGGACGCCTCCATCTGGCGCATATTCTCGAATCCCGAAAGTTGGAGAGCCTTTTCGAACGGCGAATGGGCCGGCGCCGTTTCCCCAATGCCCTCGAGAACGCGATGGAACTGCGTGACCGGCTCAGCCCGCAGATCTTCGTAGCGCACCATGGTGAAATTTGGGCGCTGGCCGAGCTCATGCATCCATGCATTCATGCATCGCACCATTAACTGAATTCCGTGCTGCGGGTCGCGCAGAATTTCGCTGACCGAACGGTTTCGCAAGGCGCCCGCCGTTTCCATCGTGCGGCGGGTCAGTTCATGGTAGTGCGAGACAAAAGCATCCCGCGGATCACGGGTAAGCAGAAGAATCCGGCGGCGCTTTAACTCGGAACGCGGGACGAGGTATTTGCTCCGCAGGCGGTCCCACAGGCTTGCTTTCGTGTAATGCTCGTAGAGGTCGTGGGTGTAGGTAATTCGAGGGATACGCGGATCCTCGAACGAATCCGGATGGAGCGAGAACGGATGCTCGAAACGGCTGCAGAAGTAGGCGCAAAGGAAGGTGCGAATCCAGGTTCGCCCGCTATTCGGGGTGGATATAACAATTGCGTTCCCACCGCTCAAGCGCGCCGCGCGACTGCTGAGATTAAGTCGCAGCGGCATCGATCATCACACTTATAGGGGTGCTTCGCCGCACAATTGTTTCTGCCACGCTGCGTCGGCCCTGCAGTAACGATAGAGTATGCGGGTCATCGGATTCAAGGGTAGCGATTTTGTCTAGCGGAGTCGAGGAGGTGGACCTCTTCGGGAAGAATGCCTTGAGGAACACACAAACCAGACTTTCCGCCATTGCCATGTGGCATGGCCTTAGAACCTGTCGCAGGCTTCCCGCGAGAGCGTGCGTAAAGATGAGGAAGAGCTCGGCCCCGCCTACTCAGAACGGAGTGGCGACCTAGGTTTTCTTACGGTCCGATGCCGATTTAACGCTTTCCGGCGAGGGCGTCGGCGGCAGCGTGGCGCTCGGGATGTATTCATAGACC
>JBDTXE010000083.1:0-8557 GCA_040006335.1 Verrucomicrobiota bacterium
TGCGACCATTCCCGCGTGGCGCGAAGTTCGCGGAGCTGATTTCTGCTACGGGATGTTCTTGCAATGAGAATGCGTGTTCGTATGGAGCCGCGTGGATTTACATACAGTGGTGGAGGTGCGACATCCGGGGAGCGCCGAGGAGATCAGAGATTGGAAGAAGGGATATGCCTGGCTCGCCGGAGGAACGTGGCTCTTTTCCGAACCGCAACTCGACACCCATACCCTGGTTGATCTCGAGTCCCTGAAGTGGCCCGCCCTTCAAGTTTCGGACGATGGATTAGAAATTGCGGGCACGTGCAAAATTGTCGAGTTGGATCAGTTGGTAGAAAAGGCGCCGGCGAAATGGATCGCCGCCCCACTTTTCCGCGAATGCTGTCATTCTTTCCTGGCCTCGTTCAAAATCTGGAACGAAGCCACCGTAGGCGGAAACATCTGCATGTCGCTCCCGGCCGGCCCGATGATTTCTCTGGCGGCGTCACTAGAAGGCGTTTGCACCCTATGGGCACGCGATGGAACAAAACGCGAAGTGGCGCTGGTCGAATTCGTCACGGGAAATCACACGAATGTTCTGGCCGCCGGTGAGCTGCTGCGCAGCATCAGGCTGCCAGCATCTGCGCTCGAAAAAACTTACGCTTTCCGCCGCTTTACTCTGACCCAACTTGGCCGGTCCGAGGCCTTGATCATTGCGACAAAGGATCGGGAAAAAGGGAACTGCCTGTTTACGATCACCGCCGCCACGGTACGCCCGGTGCAGTTTTCGTTTAACGACGTTCCTTCCGTCGATGATCTGAAGCGAGCCATTGATGAGAGCGTGCCCTTCAGTCTTTATCTCGACGACGTGCACGGTTCGCCAGCGCATCGGAAACAGCTCACTTACTATTTCGCCGAACAAATCCGGCGCGAACTTTCAGCCTAACCCGGAGGCAAATGGATTACACGATCAACGGCAAATCATTCAGCGCCGCGCCGCGACCGGGCCAGTGCTTAAGAACATTCCTGCGCCAACTCGGATGGTTCGACGTCAAAAAGGGGTGCGATGCCGGTGATTGCGGAGCGTGCACGGTCTGGCTCGAGGGCAAACCTGTCCATAGTTGTCTCGTTCCCGCTTTTCGGGCGGAAGGCCGAGAAGTAACCACTTTGCAGGGCCTCGCCCGCGAGGGAGAACTTCACCCGATGCAAAAGGCGTTTCTCGGCGCGCAGGCATATCAATGTGGGTTTTGCACGGCGGGGATGCTGATGACGTCCGCGAGCCTCTCGGAAGAGCAAAAAAAGGATCTGCCTTTTAGCCTGAAGGGAAACCTCTGTCGCTGCACGGGATATCATTCCATTCATGATGCTCTCCACGGCATCCATTCGGTCGAAGAGGACAAAGTTGGAAATTCGTGCGGCGCCAATCTCCAAAATCCGCTTGGGGAATCCATCGTCACTGGGAAAGCGCGTTATACGTTGGATGTCGAGATGGAGGGCATGCTCCACCTCAAAGTTGCCCGTTCGCCACACGCGCATGCCCGCATTCAGGCCATACGGAAAGAGAAAGCGTTAGCGGTGGCCGGAGTTCATGCCGTTTTCACTTGGGAAGATGTCCCGCGCCGCCTTTTTACCACCGCGATCCATGACGATTTTCACGTCGATCCCGATGACACCTACATGCTGGACAATATCGTGCGCTTTGTCGGGCAGCGGGTCGTGGCCGTCGTCGCCGAGACGGAAGCAGCCGCGGAGGAGGCATGTCGCCTCGTGCAAATCGATTACGAGGTTCTGCCCGCGGTCTTCGATCCCGAGGAAGCAATGGAGCCCGGCGCTCCGGTTTTGCATGCGGGGGCCGGGGCCGAGTCCAGGATTCAGGATGCCGCGCGCAATATCTTCATGAAAATCGAGGGCGAGGTGGGTGACGTCGCTACGGGCTTGGCCGAGGCGGAGGCGGTTTACGAGGGCACGTATCACACGAACAAGATCCAGCACGCCCACATGGAAACGCACGGGTCAGTCGTCTGGCGAGGCGAGGATGCCCGCATTCATGTTCGGACCAGCACGCAGGCGCCGCATCTCACCAGAATCAAGCTGGCCTATCTTTTCAATATCCTCCCGCAGCAGATCCACGTTTTCACCGAGCGCGTCGGTGGCGGATTCGGCGGTAAACAGGAAGTGCTCACGGAAGACCTCTGCCTGCTGGCGGTGCTGAAGACCGGACGTCCGGTCAAATGGGAATTTACCCGCACCGAAGAATTCACCGCCGCTGTCAGCCGGCACCCGATGAAGATTACGATCAAGCTCGGGGCGAAAAAGGATGGGACGCTGACGGCAATGCAAATCCGCAACGTCTCCAATACCGGTGCCTATGGGAACCATGCCGGCGAAGTGCTGGCGTCATCACTTGGTTCCGCGATGGCCACTTATCGGTGCGAAAATAAAAAAGGCGTCGGTTACGCGGTTTACACCAATACGGTCCCTTCTGGCGCGTTTCGTGGCTACGGCGCCACGCAACCCGCGTTTGCGATTGAATGCGCCATGGATGAACTGGGTCGTCTTTTGGGCATCGATCCGTTTACGATGCGGCGAAAAAACATGCTGCAGCGGCACGATCCGGTCCACAGCATCTGGCCCACCCCGGACGACGCCGTGATCGGCAGCTATGGCTTCGATCAGTGTCTCGACTTTGTCGAGCAAGCGCTGGGCAGCGGCCGAGGCGAGAAAAAACCGGACGACGAGGATTGGCTTGAGGGCAGGGGAATTGCCGCCCATGCCCAGGATTCCGCTCCTCCGACAGAACACCGTTCGGAAGCTCACCTCTCGCTCTTGTCAGATGGCACCTATCATCTCGCGATTGGCTCCGCGGAATTCGGGAACGGCATTACGAACGCGCAACGGCAGGTCGCCGCCACCGTGCTCAAGACGCGTGCTGCCAAGATCGCAATGGATTTTGCCGACACCGACCGCACGCCGTACGACACCGGGACCTTTGGTAGTACCGGCACCAGCGTCGCAACGGTGGCAGTGCAGCACGCCGCGGAAGCACTGCGGGATAGTCTTCTTGATGTCGCCAGCGCGCTGATGGACGTGCCAGCTAACGAATGCCGGCTGGAAGATGATCGGATGCAATGCCGGAACGGCTCGATCACCCTACAGGATCTTTTCGCCAGGTCGCCCTTTCGAGACAAGCTTCAGGTCGCGCGCAAGGCTTACAACTCACCACGGACGACCGGCTTCCTCGTCCATGGATTTCGGATCGCGGTGCATCGTGTCACGGGCGAAATTCGCATTCTGCAAAGTGTTCAGGCCAGTGACGCCGGCGCGATTATTAACCCCTTGCAGGCTCGCGGACAGGTGGAAGGCGCAGTGGCGCAGGGTATCGGCACGACCTTGTTTGAACGCATGGTGATCGACGATCACGGCGCGGTCATCAATCCAACCTTCCGCAATTACCGCATCCCGGCTTTCGCGGACATCCCGGAGACGGAAATCTTTTTTGCGAAGACATACGATGCCTACGGGCCACTGGGAGCGAAACCCATTGGCGAAGCGCCGATCATTCCGATTCCGGGCGCATTGAGTAATGCGCTGGCGGACGCCACCGGGATTCGTTTTACCACGCTCCCACTGAGCGCGGACCGAATCTTTGCGCAGCTGGCGGAAGGAAGCGGCTCGGTGCCGGCATGAGTTCACCGGCCGTTTTTATCTCCACGGCAAAGGTCCGCCCCGGCAGCGAAGGCGACTTTATGCAATGGAAAGAAAGGCATGATGCGCTGCTCGCGAAGTTTCCGGGCTACCTCAGCAGTGACATTATGCCGCCGGACGAACACAGCGACGTGTGGACGATGGTCTCCAACTTCGACTCCTCCGCGGCGCTCAATGCGTGGCAGCAGTCGAAAGAACGCGCCGCGGTCGTGAGTGAGCTACTGCCTTTGGTGCTGGGTGGAAACATCGGTGAAGTGATGAAAGAAGATACGGCCGATGCGGTTCAGCCAACGACAAATGTGACCCAGGTCATTATTTCCCAGGTCAAACCCGGCATGGAAGATGGCTACCGCGCCTGGGCGTCCAGAATTCAACAGGCCCAAGCGCGCTATCCCGGCTATCGCGGAATGTATCTCCAGCCGCCAGCGGGCAATGGAGATCATTGGACGACGTTGCTGCGCTTCGACACGACGCAGCACCTCGAAGCATGGTTAGCCGCTCCGGAACGGGCAAAGTTACTCCAGGAATCCAAGGCCTTCATTGAAAAGGAGGAATTGATGCGGCTTGCTACTTCGTTCCCGGGTTGGGTGCCGATCAATCCCGCGACGGGAAAAGGCCCGCCGGATTGGAAAACGGCGCTGCTTGTTCTGCTTGGCCTTTATCCGATCGTCGTGATCGAATTGCGCTTTCTGAATCCGCTTTTGCGCGGGTTGGATTCTTCTCTCGCCACCTTTATCGGCAACGCCCTCAGCGTGGCGGGCACGACGTTTATCACCATGCCGCTTTTCGTCCGGGCATTCGGCTGGTGGCTTTTCGTGGATGGAAACTCTGCCAGGAGGACGTCGCCGGCCGGTCTCGCGATCCTGGTCGGACTTTTTGCGGCCGAAGTCGCATTTTTCTGGCGTTATTTTTAAGCGATCGCTAGACCTCCCCCTTCCAAAACCCAAAAGGATGAAAACAAAAAATATCCGCGCGCTTGGCGCCGGTCGCACTTTCCTGCTCGCACTCGGTGCCTTCGCTGCGGTGATTGCGCCGGCCGGGCCCAGCGCGAATGCCGCCACGCCGAGCGCAGACAAAAAAACTGATCTCGCCCCGCGGCCGGAGTTCCGCGAGCCGATGGTGCTCGCGAGCAAGGAGGGCGTCCTCGAAGTTCGACTCACCGCGAGGCAAGGCCAGGCCACCCTCGACACCGTTCCCACGCCCGTGGAAAATTTCCTGCTCTTCGATTACGAGGTAATCCGCGGCACGGCCTCAAACGGTCAGCGTTCGGGCGGCAATCTCTATCCCGCCCCGACTCTCCAGGTCTTCCCCGGGGAAAAATTGATCGTCCACTTCGAAAATGCGCTCACGGGTTTGACTATCCGGGACTACTTCATTCCCCAGTACACGGCAAAGGGTCAACCCGTTCCGCTCTACCCCGAGCAGATGACTTCGTCCCCCATAAATCTCCACACCCATGGAGCTCACATCAGTCCGAAGGGAAATGCGGACAACGTCATGCTGCACATCCCTCCGGGGATGTCGAACACCTACACCTACGACATGCCCAGGAACATGCCGCAGGGGCTGTTCTGGTATCACTGCCATCTTCATGGCCTCACGTCGGCGCAGGTTTATACCGGTCTGGTTGGCCTGCTGGCGGTGGGACGGACCGACGGCAACCTGCCGCTCGTGACGAAGAAGAACATTCCGATCCGGAATATGGCGCTGCAGTACAATTTCGTCTTCGACCGTGCCGACGGTCTGGCGCACCTCAACAATCCGAATTGGTCGCAGTGGGTCAACACCGGCACGCCTCCGAAGGCGGACGAGCTCGCGAACGGCACCTACCGGCCCTCCTTGGCGCCGGTCAACTTCAATCAATCCAAAGTGGGAACGCAATACTTCACCGTCTGGTATGCCGGGCCGCTTTCCATCCAGAATCAACGCGGTCTGCTCCAGTTTATCCCGAGCAATCTGCAACACTTCACCGCGGCCGACGGGAAAGGGGACAATGATGTGTCGGCCAACCCAGCGCTCCCCGATTACCAGCGGGATGTGCAATTCACCGTCAATGGACAGTTTCAACCCGTGATCAAGAGCAAGGCCGGCCAGACCGAGATTTGGGTGCTCGCGAATGTAAGCGACATGGCCTACATGAACGTCCAGCTCACGGAAACCGCCACCGGGCAGCATCCATCGATCGCCATCGTTGGTCAGGACGGCAATCCCTATCCGGCCGTGCATTATCCGCCCGCCGATAAAACCCGATTGGTTATTCCACCGGCGAGCCGCTTCGCCATTGCGGTGACGATTCCGGCGGAAGGCGAGCTGGTGCTGGAGATGCCGGAGCGGGGCGGTGACACCAAGACGATTACTGCGCCCGGCGTGCTCTACACCGACCGCGGAACCGACGATGCGCCAGCCGTCCTGGGAAGTTTAAGCGTGCTGCCATCCTCCGTTAGTTACGCCGACGGCTTCTTCGTCTTTCCGACGCAGGTGCTGATGAGAGCAAAAGCCGCGGAGCCAGGCGGCGTCACCACCGCTTTTGCCGAAGGTCAGTCGCTGGGCGGCTATACCGCCTTTGTCGATCTTTCCAAGGTCACGCCGGACTTTACGCGCCAGATCATGATCAACGGCGGATTTCTCAACAACCTCGCGAGTCCGTCAGATCCGAAAGCATTCGTCTATGCCTTTGATAGCGGCGCCTTCCCCAATGTGCCGCTGATCCAACCTCGTCTGAACTCAGTGGAAGAATGGAAGTTCGTAAACCACAACAACGACGAGCATCCCATTCACGTCCACGTCAATGACTTTCAGGTAGTCGAGTACTCTGATCCGACAACGGGCCTGCGCACTGGTCCCGACCAGTTTTCCATCGATAATGCCAACGCGCCGGCGCCAAAGATGAATCCCGACGAAAGCGTCATTGCCCCCGGTATCCTCACCATCCGGACGCGCTTCGACGAATATACCGGGCTTTACGTGACCCATTGCCATCGTCTCAACCATGAAGACAACGGACTGATGGCGCTGATCAACGTCATCCCCGCAGTCTCGGTTTATGCGGTGGCGGTCCCGGGCGCACCCGGCAGCGCGGCGGAGGTTCGTCTGTATGATGGCAATGGTGACCGCTTCATCGGCACGGTCATCCCGTTCCCGGGCTATGAAGGGAGCGTCAGCGTGGCGATGGGCGATGTGGATGGCGATGGCATTCTCGACCTCATCGTCGGCGCCGGGAAAGATCACGCCCCCGAGGTTGTCGCGTATGCCGGCGCCTCGTTACGCGGCAAAGGCACCTTCGGGACAGAGCTCGCTCGCTTCCAGCCTTTCGATCTTGCGGCGCGCGGAGGTCTCAGCGTGGCGTCTGCCTCCCTCGACGGAGCCACCGCCGACAATATCATCGTGGGCTCGGGGCCGGGAATCCCAAATGAAGTCAAGGTGTATCAAATCCCGCTGGTGGCATCTTCGAGCACCGGACCGGCGCTCTTTGCCGCGTTCAAACCCTATAGTGACGACCGCTCCGGGGTCACTCTCGCTGCGGGCTTTGTCGATTTTTCGACGGGCCGCGAGAGCATCGTCACTGCGCCCGGGCCTGGCAGCGCAGGGCCGATAAAGGTCTTCGCCTTTCCTCTCTTCCAGCCGCTCGGCAAAGCTGATCGCCAGAGCGCGCCACCTGTGGACCAGCCGGTGAATACTGCTTCTTTCGTTCCGTTTGGCGACGCTTATCGAGGCGGGGTTTCTCTGGCGACAGGTTGGCTCGCCGGAACCCTGGGCGGCGCTCAGCGGATTATCGTCAGCCAGTTGGCCGAGGGCGGTGCCGTCAAGGTTTTTTCCAGCGGCTGCGCCCTCGACGGCGGCCCGGCGATGTATCTGCACAACCCGCTGCACCATGATCACGGTGCCCAGTTCCGCGAGATCGCGAGCTTCGAGCCTTTCCCTGGAGCCAGCGGCACCCGGGTGGCAAGCACGAGTACAACCACCGGCGCCCACCTCCTGGTCAGCGGCCTTGCCCCTGAAGAGACGGACGCGAGCGTCCTCAAGTACGATTTCGTCCGACCCAACGCTCAGGCAACCACGCTGCAAGCCACGCGTATAGGAGAAGTCTGGTCTGGGAAAGCATCGTCACTGCCTACCCTCGGCGGCGACTAACGACTGGCCTACGGATGATTGTGATGCCTGCTTTGTAGTCTGCCCAAGGTCGATTGCGAAACGACAAAGCGTTCGCTCACGTAGCCTATCAGCGGACCAATAGATCATTTTGCGGAGTCGCGTGGAGCGAAGCTTTTTACGCGGCAGCACGCCGACGACCGCGCCGTAAGGGCGATCCTTGCCTTTTGTTGAATCGGCGCAAGCCGTAGAAGTGACGGAAGAGTTCGTAGGTGCCGTCGATAAGGTGGACGATCATATTGGGTCGATATTAGATCTCGTGGCGGCGCCTCAAAGGCCGGCGGCAGGGTCACATGTCACATGGATAGACACAACCCCGCTCACGCCCCCCTCGCAGCCGCGTTTACCTGATCGACGACTACCTTGCGCTCGCGACGCGATGGGCGATCTGGGACAATCGCGGCTTCCCAGCAAAACGCCTCCCCACTTCTGCGACTGATAATGTAGATTCCGTCCGCGAGGTGATTAAATCATGAAAGCGAAGCGAAAGACCGCTGGTGACAAGCAGGTTCCCGACTTTGTGGCCCGCGCCGAACGAGCATTCCGGCGCGTTGCTCGAAAGCTGCGGGCCGAGAGTCGTCGCTCGGGTTTGCCCGCAGCTGTTTTTACAAAAAAAGTCGAGTTCAGCGAGGAGTGTCGATAGTAAGCGCTGACCCCCAACTCAACCATGTACCTTTGTCGTAAACTATGCGTGATTTCGCCGGGTTCTTTCGGTAGCTTCGAGCCATGAAAC
>JBDTXE010000084.1:0-8364 GCA_040006335.1 Verrucomicrobiota bacterium
ATTCCCACGCTTCATGCTCGCCCGTGCTCGCACCACTTGGCACCGCCGCCCGACCGAAAGCGCCACCTTCTAACCGAACTTCGACTTCCACAGTTGGATTGCCTCGCGAATCGAGAATTTCGCGGCCGCGAACAGAGGCGATGCCAGCTTCCATATGCGCCGCCTATCATGCGCGACAGCTTGACTCTGTCCACTCTTTGTTATGAGTGAGATGCCCTGGTGAACGGTTTCGCCACAGGCCCGTCGCCCCGCCAGGAGTAAAGGAATTCTCCGGAAGATTTCGCGATTCGCTCTGGCAAAAACGCTCTTCTGCCATACGCTGCCTGCACATGCTTCGCTCGATACGACTTGCGCTTGTCGCCCTGGCGCTCGGTAGTGGAATGGCCATGGCGGCAGATGCCCCCAAGCTCGCGCCTGAGCAAATGGAGAAGGCGGAGCGCAACGATGGGATGACGATCCCAACGCCAGGGGAACTTTTCGCCGCCCTACAGAAACCGGGAAAGCCGAACTGGACCGGAGCGTATCGCGCTCCCATCCCCACGACTTACAAGAGCAGGGCGCAAATTGCCCTGAATCTTGGCGGCTTGATTGCAGACGGCTTCATCGCGGTGGAGGCCCAGGACAGCCAGCAGGTGAAGAATATCGGGACCGATGTACTCAAGCTGGCCAAGTCGCTCGGGGTCAGCCAGAACGTCTTGAGCCGCGGCCACAGTATCAACGATTTTGCCGAAACCAATCAGTGGGATTCGCTGCAGGAGGAACTCGAGGCCACGCAGAATGAAGTGAAACGTTCGATGCAATCGAATAGCGACCAGGATCTCGTTATCCTCGTCAGCATCGGCGGTTGGATTCGCGGCACGCAGGTGGTGAGCGGCTCTGTCGCGGCGAACTACGACGAGCGCGCGGCCCGGGTTCTGCGTCAGCCTGCCCTCGTTCGCTTCATTCGTGCGAAACTAAACGATGTCTCCCCGACCCTGCGGAGCGATCCGCTGGTCAAAGCGGTGAGTGATCACCTAACGACTCTTGAGCAACTGGTTTCCTTTCCACCCGGAAAATCGCCCCAGGTGGAAGATGTGCGGAAGGTGAACCAGGTGGTAGACGATCTGATGCAGCAGATTCAGAAAAAGGACTGAGATTAATGAGGCTGACCTTACTGCTTCTTTCCTGCCTCCTCGCGACAGCTCTTCCGCTGCGGGCGGATACCGATGCCGAAGTGAATGCGCGCAAAAATGCGCTCGATGTCGCCGGCGCTTTCACCAACGATGGGTTTAAGCTCCGCGACGGACACTGGTGCGGTAAACTCCAGCCTTCCGATCACGCCCTCATCGCGGTCAATCTCTTTGCCGGAAATCAATACTGGTTCGCCGCCGGGACGACCGATCCGGCCAAAAAGATCGCGGTCAACGTCTACGATGAATCGGGCAATCTCGTTCGGGTGGAACATTACGATGCCGGTGATCGCGCGGCGGCCGGTTTTTCTCCGACGGACAGCGGGCAGTTCTTCGTCGCCATCGATCTGGTAGAAGGCGACGCCAGCAGTTTTTGCCTGATCTACTCTTATAAGTAAGTTCCGGCAGGGAACAGGAGTAGCTCCGGAAGGGACGAATGAATTTGGGACGATTAGTCGCAAGCGGCGCAGCCGTTTTTGCCCTGGCGGCGGCTACGGGCTGCACCACTTTTTCCAACGCGGAGATTGTCGCGGCGGCGAAGAGCGGCCGCCTCTATGCGGTAAATACAAGGTCGGCCCCTTTTTACCGCTACGGTCCGCAGCAGAGCAATGGCCCGGACGAACGCCTCCCGCACGATACTCTGGTGGCGCTGATTCAACCCTCCTTCGGATATTGTAAAGTTCACCTGCTGACAGGCGATGAAGGCTACGTCGCGAGCGAAAATCTTCACCCTGCCCCTCCCGCACTCGTCGCCGCCGCGACCGCCCCGCCACCCAGTGCCATGATCGCGCAGGCGCGAACGCATCGCTTCCATCTCAACAGCAGCGATCCACGGCTCATCGCGCCTCCGGAACCGTTGCCCCTCGATCTGCCTGAACCCACGCCGATTCCAAGCACACAAAATTCCCCCGGGCCGACCAACCCCGCGCCGTAGTGGACAACACCCTGCCGCTGCGATTTAAATACGCGGCGATGGAGGCGATGCAGATTTTCTTCGAAGGCCGGGTGCAGGGAGTTGGCTTCCGCTATCAGGTCAAACAGATCGCGCGCGGGTTCGAGGTCACCGGTTGGGTGCAAAATCTCGCCGACGGTCGCGTAGAACTGCAAGCCGCGGGCGAGGCGGAGGAGGTTCGAGCCTTTCTCGGTGCGATTAACGAGAGCTCGCTCCGGGCTCATATCCGGAAGCAGACCGAGCATCCCCTGTCCGCTTCTCCGGCCACACGCGGTTTCGAAATTCGCCATGACTGAATCGGCCATTCGCGTCGCCCGCGTCAGCAAGTATTTCATTTCCCCGTTTCGGCGCCGGGTTACCGTCGGCTTGAGTGACTTGAATCTGGAAATCGCGCCCGGGGAAGTCTACGGCCTGCTCGGTCCGAATGGCTCGGGCAAGAGCACGACGCTCAAGATCATCCTCGGATTAATCCCACCGACCCGCGGTGATGTCACCATCTTCGGACAGGAGCACAACTCTGTCCGCACCCGCCGTCACATCGGTTTTCTCCCTGAGAATGCCTACTACCACAAATTTCTGACCGGCGCGGAAACCTTGCGTTTCCATGCCAAGCTCAGTGGACTGAGCGCGCGGGAGACCCCGGCCCGGATCGATGACTTGTTGGAACTGGTCGGCCTCACCCGCGCCCGGCAGGCACGCCTCAGCACTTACTCCAAAGGAATGCTGCAGCGCATCGGTCTGGCTCAGGCGTTGATCCATGATCCCAAGATCCTCGTCCTGGATGAACCGACCGCCGCCGTCGATCCCGCCGGGTCGCGCGACATCCAAAACCTGATTGCTTCCCTGAAAGCCCGTGGGGTCACTGTCCTGCTCTCTTCGCATCTCCTCACCCAGGTCCAGGAGGTGTGCGACCGCGTCGGAATCCTGCATCGCGGAAAGCTCCTCCGGGAAGGCCGGCTCGACGAACTTCTTGCCGTGGAGAACCAGATGGAGCTGGTGCTGGAAAATGCCAGCCCGGAGCTGCTAACGAATATTGAAAGAGAAGTTACCGCCGCGCAGGCCCGCGTCATCACGCGCCGCACTTCCTTGACCTCTCTCGAGCAATTCTTCCTCAAAGTGACGCACGATTCCAAAGAATGATCGCCTCTGCCCGCCGCTCCTTCGCCATTGCCGGCGCTACTTTTACCGAGCTGGCGCGGCTGCGCGTTTTCTACGTCCTCATTCTTTTCGCGCTCGTTCTCATCTTCAGCGCCACCTTTCTGGCCCGCATTTCCTTCCAGCAGGAGTTGCAGGTGACCCGCGATATCGCACTCGGTGCGATCGATTTCTTTCTTTCTCTCCTCGCCATCGTCGCGACCGCACAGCTCCTCCCGCGCGACCTCGAGGATCGCGTGGTTTACAGCATCCTGGCAAAACCGGTGCGCCGCTTTGAGTATCTCCTCGGTAAATTCTTCGGCGCGCTCGCTCTTCTCGCAGCCTCGCTCGTGGTGATGTCTATCCTCTGTCTGATCGTCCTGCATTTTCGCGAAGCCGCCGCGCTGCGCAGTGCGCAACAGCAGCTCGCGCCCCTCGGGGCTGAGCAAGTGGCGGTGGCGACGCGGGCGATTCACATCGCGGGTGTGAATCCGGTGTTCTTCTCGGCTCTTGCGTTCACCTTGCTGAAGACGGCGGTGCTGGTCGCCATCACCCTGGCTGTTTCCAGCTTCGCCACCTCCAGCATTTTCACCATCAGCGCGCTGGCGATGGTGTTCCTCATCGGACATCTGGAGGGCATCGCGCGCGACTACTGGTTGAGCGAACATGCCGTGGGCTGGGTGACACGCGCGTTCCTCGCCGTGATCGTGTTCGTTTTCCCCGACTTCGAAGCCTTCAATCTTTCCGACCAGCTGGCCGGCAGCGCGCTGCTGGCGGCTCCCCTTTTGCTGAAGACGGGACTGCTCGCCCTTTTCTACATCGTGAGCTATCTCATCGTCGCCGTCGCCATTTTTTCCCAACGCGAACTGTGAAAGCGATTCTGATTCCGCTGTTTCTCGTTAGTTTCGGCTACGGCAAACTCCAGCTGGAGCGGGCTGTCCTGCCCCCTTCCTCCCTCTCTCATTCCCTCCAGCCGGTGCTCGACCCGACGGAACGGATCGGGCAAACCGCGCTCGTCGGGATCCTGGGCGGTTTTCGCGCGGTCGTGGCCGATCTCCTTTTCATCGACGGATTTTTTGCATGGGAACGGACGGATTGGTCGCATCTTCTGATGCGCCTGCGGCAGGTGACGATGCTGCAGCCGCACATGCTCATGTTCTGGGATGTCGCCGCCTGGCACATGGCCTGGAACGCCAGCACCGCCGCTTTGAACGATACGACCAAATCACCCGCCCTGCGGCAGCGCACGCAGTATGAATATTTCGAATTAGGGCGCGATTTCCTCGAGCGCGGCATCGCGAGCAACCCGCAGCGCCCCGAGCTATACGAAGCGCTCGCCCGTTTATACCGCGACAAGTATCAGGACCACGCCCGCGCGTCTGAAAATTTCGCTGCGGCCGCGTGTCTCCCCGAGAGTGCCGCCTACGACGAGCGCTTTGCTGCGTACGAGCTCGCCTCCTGCCCGGGTCGGGAGCGGGAAGCCTACGATCGACTGCATGCTCTTTATCTTCGCGGCGAACGGGAACGCCTCCCTACACTCTTGGGCCGTCTCCGCGCGCTCGAGCAACAGCTCGATATTCCCGCACCCGAACGGATCCCTCCAGCCGTAAAGCATTGAGGGTCGGCGAAAAACGCAAACGGGGACATGCCAGCCCGCAGCAAGGGTGTAAGTATTCTGTGGCCAAGGCCTGATTTTTATTTCAATGCGGTTTGCCATTTTCAGCGACGTCCATGCTAACCTCGAGGCGCTCGAGGCGGTCCTCGACGATGCCCGCGCGTCCCATTGCACGCACTTTGTCTGTCTGGGCGACCTCGTGGGTTATAACGCCAATCCCCGGGAATGCGTCGCCATCGTGCGCGAGCTCGATTGCCCCACGGTAAAAGGAAATCACGACGAGCAGGCTTCGCTCCTCGAATCCTCGACTGATTTCAACGAGATGGCCGAGCACGCCATGCAATGGACTCGCGGCCAGTTGTCAACCGACGACCGGGATTGGCTGCGCGGGCTGCGCTTCGAAAGGCAGGTGCGGGATTTTACCATCGTGCACGCGACACTCGATACGCCGAGTCATTGGGGCTACGTCTTCAACGATCTCGATGCCATCGCCAGCTTCACCTACCAGCACACCACCATTTGCTTCTTCGGCCATACCCACGTGCAGGGCGCTTTCGTCCGGGCGGATCGGGTGCAGCGCCTGAAGGCCGAAACCATTCACGTGGAGTTCGCCAAAAAATATTTCATTAACGCCGGCAGCGTAGGGCAGCCGCGCGATGGTGATTGGCGCGCCGCCTATTGCATTTTTCACGCGGACGAGAATCTGATCGAGCAACGGCGCGTGCGTTACGACGTCGAGACCACCCGCCGCAAGGTTATCGCGGCGAAGCTGCCGGGACCGCTGGCCGATCGGCTGCTCGTCGGGCGTTAGTCGTGGCGGACAAAATTCTCATCATTAAGCCCAGCTCGCTCGGCGATATCGTGCACGCCCTGCCCGCGGTGGCGGCGGTGCGCCAGGCGCAACCACGAGCCCGAATCACCTGGTTGATCAACTCGGAATGGACACCCATCCTGCGCGGGAATCCGGATATCGACCACGTCCACGTTTTCCCGCGAAGTAGATTTCGTGGCCTCGGCGGAGCCCGATATCTCTTGCCCTGGCTCGTCAGCACACGGCGCCTTCGACCCGATGTAGCCCTCGATTTTCAAGGGTTGCTGCGAAGCGCGCTCATGGCCAAGGCCAGCGGCGCACGAAAAATTTTTGGATTAAGCGATGCGCGCGAAGGGTCACGCTATTTTTACGACGTCCGCGCGCAGGTGGAGCCGCACCAGCACGCCGTCGACCGCTATCTTCGGCTGGCCGAAACCTTCGGCGCTCCCGCAACCGCGCCGCTCCGCTTTCCCCTCCCCAGCGGCGACCCACTCCCGCGCTTCGAACCTTTTCCGGGATATGTGGTGCTGCATCCCTTTGCCCGCGGCCGCCGCAAATCTCTCTCCCGCCATATTATTTCGGAGTTTTGTCGGCAGCTTCAGCCCCACCGTGTGGTCGTGATCGGGAAGTCGCACAAAAAAATCTCGCCACCGGAAAATTGCGTCAATCTCACCAATCAGACGAGTCTCCTGCAAATGATCTGGCTCCTGCGCCACGCCGCCTTTGTCATCAGTGTCGATAGCGGTCCGATGCACATCGCCGCGGCAGTTTCGCCGCAGCTTGTTTCGATTCATACCTGGTCGGATCCACGGCGGGTCGGTCCTTATAATCCCAACGCGCAAGTCTGGCGTGCCGGAGAGCTCACCTGCTTCGCGAATCTGGAACGTGATCGCCCGCTCGGGAAAGGCCGCCCGTTTCGGCGCCAGGACGTGGCTCCGATCGCCGCCTTGGCTATCGAGACGATGAACGCGCAACCAAGCTACGCCCTTTAGCCGGTTTTCGGGCGGTCGGACGGCTCGCCTTCGCGCCGGGCTTTGATAATCAATTCTGCCAGCACCAAATCGTGAGCGAACGTAATCTTCGCGTTCTCTTCCTCCGCCGGCACAACCGATACTTGGCCGCCCACATGCTGAACCGCGGAAACTTCGTCCGTCATCGTCAACCCGTCCGCCACGATCCGTGCGAGGGCATCGGTCAAGAGCTGGCGCGAAAAAATCTGCGGCGTTTGCATGGCGAAAGCATCGGCCCGCTCGATGGAGCCGACGATCTCCTGCCGCGCGTTCACGAGTTTCAGCGTGTCGGTCACTGGACGCGCGAGCACGGCGGCACCGTTCTTTTCCGCCGCCCGATGAACGCGTTCGATCTCACCGGGCGTGATGAGCGGCCGGGCCGCGTCGTGCACTGCCACCATCGTCGTCTCGGCGGAGAGCACGGCCAGACCGGCACCGACGGAATCCTGACGGCGCACCCCGCCGGCAATCACCGTTTTCAGCTTGGGGTGATCGTTTTTCAACGCTTCAAGCGCAGGCAGCGCGTCTTCTCGACAAACGATCACGATTTCCTTCACCGACGGCGCCCGGGCGAACGCTTCTAACGAATACTGGATGAGGGGTCGTCCGGCGAGCGGGATAAAAATTTTGTCGAAACCGGCCCGCCTGCTCCGGCCGGCAGCAACAATGATCGCGGTCAGCACGTCGTTCGGGATGTTATCCCAACTGGCGCTGCACTTCCGCGCTCAGCGTTCTACCATCGGCGCGCCCGGCGGTTTTAGGAGCGAGCGCTTTCATTACGGCGCCCATTTGCACGCGAGAAGATGCGCCCGTTTCCTGAATCGCTTCGGTCACGAGCGCGCGGATCTCCTCTGCACTCATCGCCTGTGGGAGATAAACATTCAGAGTTTCGATCTCCGCCCGCTCTTTCTCGGCCAGCTCGCTCCGGCCGCCTTTCTCGAAGCTTGTAATCGAATCCTGCCGCTGTTTCACCTGTTTTCGGATTACAGCCGTGGCGTCCGCGTCTTCCAACTCGCCGTCCGCGCCGACTTTCTCGATCGCTGCATTCTTGAGCGCTGCCTTGAGCAGGCGTAAAACGCTGAGGCGCGGGGCGTCCTGAGCGCGCATGGCGTCCTTAAGATCCTGATCGATTCGCTGCGTCAACGACATAACCGAGGCTAGCGCCAGCCCCGCGCGGCGCAAGTCTGCTTGCTAGCGACCGGCATTGTCACGCACCCTCAGGTCGCTCTGCAATCGTTCCGCACAGGTGCGGAGCGAAGCGACATCGCTGACGCTCATCACCGCTACGCCTTTGCAGGTGCGCTGCAGCAAACCCGCCAGCACACCGCCGGGGCCCAGCTCGAGAAAGACATCGGCGCCGTGCGCGACTATCCCCTGCATGCAGTCCACCCAGCGGACCGTTCCCGTGATTTGATCCTGCAGCGTGAGGCGAATTTCCGGCAAGGTTTCGACCTTCCCGCCCGTGACATTACTCCAGACCGGAAAAGAGGGCGGCTGCATCTCCACCTCCAGCAGTGAATCTCCGAATTTTTCGCAGGCCGATTCCATTAGCCGCGAGTGATAAGCGCCCGCCACATTCAAAACTAGCGCGCGCCGAATGCCGTGTTCGCGCGCCAGCGAGACGGCGAGTTCGATCTTCGCTCGCTCGCCGGAGAGCACGATCTGTCCCGGTG
>JBDTXE010000085.1:0-8285 GCA_040006335.1 Verrucomicrobiota bacterium
TCGCGGACGTTCACGAAAAGTTCTTTCCAACTTCCCCGCACCAGACTCAGCAGATGCACCGGCAACGCATCGAATAGTTCATTCGCGAAAAAGACGCCGACGATGGGTTTCAGCTCCGTCAACGCCGCCGCCCAGAAGACCTTGCCGGAAAACGCGTTTAGTTTTTTTTGCTGCCGACCACGCCAAACTGGAAATGGCTCCACGATGCCGTAGTGCAACGCGCGAAAACAGTCTGGATTTGAATCACGCAACGCGTTCAGCACGTCCGCCGCGAGAGTTCCGTCGTGCGCGCCCTGCTCGACGATGCGGAATGTGTCCGGTCGCCTGAGAAGTTGCCAGATCTGGGCGAACTGCGCGGCCAGCAGTCGTCCGAAAATCGACCCGACACTTACATTCGTAAAGTAATCGCCCCGACGTCCGATCTTCGCGCGACCGCTGGCATAATAACCGTGCACAGGATGATAGAGCGCGAGCTCCATAAAACGCGCGAAAGAAATAGGACCCTGGGCGCGAATTTCGCGGCCGATAAGATCGATCAACGCCTGATTCCCGTTCGCCATTTGGTTACGCTTGTCGTGCGGGAATCTCTTGGCGTTGTCCAGCTGCGTCCCTTCGCGCCCGGCCTCCGCTTGCATTTTCAAGCGGCTGCCCTCCCAGCTTCAACAACGGCGTTCGACACAGCTATCTGGGATAGGTGAGGCATTCCCCGGTTTCGTTTTTGGATTTTAGGGAATCGTGCCTAGAATTTCCTCCCGCGATGCCCGTCTCATATCTTGCCCCGTCCACGCCCCAATATCGGCGGCGGCGCTGGTATGCGCGCCCCCTCTTTTACGTGCCGGCGCTGATTGTCGCTGCCGGCCTGCTCGGCGTGATCATTTATTTTTCGGTCATTTGCGCTCAGTTGAAAAGGGACGCGGGCACTTTCGATCTCGCCAAGCTGGAGCAAATGGAGTCCGCCAGCGTCATCCTCGATCGAAACGGGAAAATTTTCGGCCAGATCTACGTCGAGAACCGCCAGACCGTTCCCTACGACCAGCTTCCCCGTGACCTCGTCAATGCCGTCGTCTCGATGGAGGATACGAAATTTTATCAGCACAATGGCTACGATCTTTCCGGAATGATCCGTGCGATGTTCAAAAACGTCAGCGCCGGGCGCGTCCGGCAGGGCGCGAGCACGATTACGCAGCAGCTGGCGCGCAATAGTTTCGCGCTCAAGGAAAGAACATTCCGACGTAAGCTCGTCGAGATCTTTCTCTCCCAGCGGATCGAGGAGACCCTCTCCAAGCAGAAGATCATGGAGCTGTATCTGAACCGGATTTATTTCGGTGGCGGGCTTTACGGCGCGGAAGCGGCCGCGCGCGGCTACTTCAACAAACACGCTAACGAGATGTCGCTGGGAGAATGCGCTTCTCTCGCCGGAGTGGTGCGCAGTCCGAATCGGCTTTCGCCCTGGTCGGACATGAAGGCGGCCCTGGAATCGCGCAACATCGTCCTAAGCCGAATGCACGAGCTCGGATTTATCGACCAGCAGCAATTCGACGCGAGCGAAAACAGCCAGCTCATGATCAGCAGCCGCCAGAATGCCCAGGGCCAGAACTACGCCGTCGATTATATCCGGCAAAAGGTGATCGAAGTCGTCGGCTGGGACCGCGCGATGAACGAAGGTTACCGCATTCACACCACGATCGATTCCGACCTGCAGAAAACGGCCGAAGAATCGCTGCGGAAGCGCCTCACTGAAACCGAACAGCATCCGGATTACAAGCATCCGACCTACGCGGATTACGCGGCCAATTTCAAGAAGGCGCGCGCGGGCGGCAATGTGCCGGCGCCAGAATATTTACAGGGTGCGGTGGTGGCGATCGACAATGCCACCGGCGGCATCCTCGTGCTGGTAGGCGGTCGCGACTTCGAGCACAATCAATTCGATCGCGCGCTGCAGGCGCGTCGCCCGGCCGGCACTGCCATGACGCCGTTCGTCTTCGCCGCGGCCTTCGAGAAGGGGATGTTTCCCGGCTCGGTGGTGGAAGATTCGGCCCTGGATAATAGGGCGGTCATGATCGGCGGCACCACGGGAATTCTGGGCGAATGGGGTCCGGAAAGTTTGGACAACCGCTACCAGGGCCCGATCACGGCACGCGACGCGCTCGCGCTCGGGAAAAACGGCGCCACCGTCCGGGTCGGGATGACGCCGGGAGTAGATTCAGTGCTGCAGCTCTCGAAAGCCGCAGGAATGAAATCGCCGCTCCGCCCGTATCCGGCCACGTTTCTCGGCAGTAGTGAGGTCACTCTCGCGGAGCTGGCCCTGGCCTACACCATCTTCCCTAACGGAGGCTGGCGCCCGGCCACGCCACATATCGTTAATGAGATCGAAGAGAAAGATGGCACGGTCTGGCATGCGCAGCGCTCGGTCACCAAGCAGGAAGTGGTGAAACCGGAAACGGCCTACGAGGTTCACTCCTGCCTGGTCGATGCCCTCGAAAAAGGGACGGGGCGCGCCGCCGCCTCCCAGTTCGGTCTAAAGAAGATGGCGGCAGCGGGCAAGACCGGGACCGCTTACGAGTTCACCGATGTGCTTTTCGCGGGCTACGATAGCGCTATTACCTGCGCCGTCTGGGCGGGCTTCGATAAACCGCAGAAAATTTTTCGCGGCGCCTTCGGCCACGATATTGCTCTCCCAGTGTGGGTGGACGTGATGAACGCGGCGCTCGATCGTTATCCAGCTAGGGAAATTGCCCAGCCCGCGGGACTCTCGCGGGTGGAAATCTGCTCGAAATCAGGCGAGCTCGCGACCGACAAGTGCGTCGAAAAGAAGGACGGTCAAGAGATCAAAACCACTTACTCTGAATTGGCCACGAATGCCCAGAAACCGACTGAGACCTGCAGCGTCCATGGGGAAGCGCGCGCTTCGCTCGTGCGCGATTTGCCACGCTCGGAATTTCCACGCGCGGCTCTCGCCGTCGATACCAACTCAATTGCTCCCGTGACGCCGAAAGGGCCGACCTTGCTGGCCGAGCGCGACCCTTACAATTCTCTTCACGCCATGTTAAAACCAAAGGCGGAGCCTACGGCCACCCCAGAGCCTACCCCACCGGACGGGAAAGGTTTCGAACGCGTCACGGTGGACGATATGCCTGACCCGACGAAACCGGTGATGCGGGCCGTCCCCGTGCGGCCGGCGGCGCAGCCCGGACAGATCTTCGTGCGACCGAGTGCTCCCGATGCGCCCACCACCATGACCAATAACGGGCGCCAATTTGAAGTGCGCCGCGCCATTCCGATTGTTCGCCCGCCTGGAGCCAATGCGATCAGCTCACCGACGCCGGCGCCGCCCGACGACGAGGGCGACTAGGAATGGTTACATCAGCCGGCGCCGCCGAGTTCCGGCTCGCCCTCCTCAGCCCGGGTGGCCACGACCCGGAGCAACATTTTCCCGCTGGCGAAATCGTGACCGCGAAACACGCTCCGGTGAATTTTCACGGCTACGCTGCCTGCACCGGTGGCGCGTTTTTTCGCGATACCGGGCGCGCGATCGCCAGCGGCTGGCCGGTTCTGCTTCTTTTGCGTGGTAACTTCCGCGCCGCCACCAGCGCGCTGAAGGAACTGCAGAAAGCCAAACGCCCGACCTGCATTTCCCTCAAGGAGACGGGGGCGCACCAAATCGCGGAACAATTGAGCGATCCCGCTCGTCTCGAACGTTTCACCGCGCTGGTACGCGCCGCCGATGGCTGCGTCGCCGCCACCCCGGAGGCGGCTGATTTATTCCAGCATTTTGGCGCGCGGCGGGCGGAATTTATTCCTACGCCCTATCCGATGGAGGAAGAGCGTTGGAATTGGACGGTGAGCGAGCGGGCCGGAATTTTCGTGGGCACGCGCGAATGGGACGTTCCTTCGCGCAATCACCTGGCCGCACTGCTGGCCGCAAAAAATTTGAGCCACGAAACGAAGGAACCGGTGACGGTTTTCAATCTCGACGGTCGGCGCGGCGCCCGTCTCATCGCCGCGATCGGATTCGAGCGCATCCGTGTCCACACCGGCCGGATGAACTACCGGGCCTACCTGGGAGTGATGGCGCGGCACAAAATCGTTCTCCAATACGACCGCAGTCAGGTCCCCGGGCAGGTTGCGGGCGACACGCTGCTCTGCCGCGGTCTTTGCGTCGGGGGGAACGGTGCGATCGAGCGCATCGCTTTTACCGAAACGTGCGGCGAAAGCCGGTCGGACAGGGATTTGTTTGAACTCGCGCTCCATTTGCTGCGGCACGAGGACGTGCGTTCCGCTGCGGCCGCGCGGGCGACGCAGATGGCTGAGGCAACGCTCCCATTTGGGGTCGGCCGCGAAAATCTCGCGCGCCTTTTCGGGGGATTACCGCGGAGGTGAAGCCGCTGGCCCCGACCTGACCGGGGCAGGCTCTGGCGGGTTTCCTGCCGGCGGGCGCGGCGACGGGATCGGCGGCAGTGCTTCCAGGCGTTGACGAATCGCTGCCGCCATTTTCTTTGCTTTGGCGAGATCGCGTCCGGAATTCGTGGCGTGCGCCAGCTCCTTTCCCTCCGCCTCGACGGCTTCAGACTTTTCCGTGAGGAATTCATCGACCTTACGGCGCAAATCCGCATGGAGTTCGGGCATGTTCCAGCCCTGGCCACTCGGGATATCCGTGGCTTTAAGAGCAGCGAGCTGCCGCCCGACGATCTCATTAAGATCGAGATACGCCTGCGCATACGGCAACTCGTTTTTAAAGTTACGGAGCGAGCTGATCCGCCAGGTCTGGTTTTTGTCCAAGCCGGTAAAAATTGTCCAATCAATCACGTATCCGTACAGGATCCCGTTCGGCCCCGGCCGGACCGTGACATGATAAAAATAGTGCATGAAAGGCCGGATGTAGAAAGCGGACCCGTCAGATCCTTTCTCTCTCACGGCAAAGTCGTTCGTCGTTAGTTGATGGTAGGGAACGAAATTTTGCGCGATCTCCTCCGACCATGTGGGGATCGCGGAGAAAGTGGGGAAGGCGCCAGGCGTCGGCGATTGCGCGCGTGCCGCCGTCAGGCGCAAAACAACCAATAGAACGGCGCCGGTGAGTTTCTTCATCCTCTAATCACAGCAGCACCGATCAAGTTGGGCCAGTATTAACGACTCCTGAACTCTGGCCTTTGGGCATCGAACCTTTCTTTATTTTCCTCAGGTAGGTTTCCTCCAAGCGGCGGGTCTGCGCATTTTGGTCAAACTTGGCTGCGACCTCTTCGGCCGCGGCCTGACCAAGCTGCGCGAGGCGCGCCGTGTCGCGCGCTGCGGTGACGAGAGCCTCGGCCAGACCATTGGAATCACCCTCCTCCACCAGCACTCCTCCTCGCTCCACCGCTTCCGGAATGCCGCCATGGGTCGTCGCAAAAATCGGCAGCCCGGTTGCCATCGCTTCCAGGATGGAATTTGGCACACCTTCCTGGTTCCCGTCCTGCGCCGTCTCGCTCGGGTGCAGGAACAAGTGCGAGGCATAGAACAATTCGCGCAATTGCGGTTGAGAGATGAAGCCCGTAAAACGGACAGCGCCTTCGAGACCAAGCGCGCGCGTGGCGACTTCCAGCTCCGCGCGCAGCGGTCCGTCACCGGCAAACGTCAAAGTCGCTTGCGGAAATTCCCGGCGGAAGGAAGCGAAAGCGCGCAACGTCGTCATGCATCCCTTTTTCGCAATGAAGCGCCCCGCCTGCAGCAGCCGCCATTCTCCATTCGATGGGACGGGCCGCGCGTGAAACGCGAATTCTTGCAGAGGGATGCCCGTGCGCTGGATTTCGATTTTCTCCGCCGCGCACCCCAGCGCGATCACCGCGCGGCGCAAAGATTCTGAGCGAACCAGGACCCCGTCGACGCGCTCGAGCATCTCCCGGGTGGCCCGGCGATAACTCGCTCGCTCCATATCGACCAAAACATCGGCTCCGTGGAAGGAAACCAGACACGGCCCCTCCCACTCTTCGAGCAAAGGCCGGAGCAGCACCGCGATGTGACCGAAATAAATATGCAAAAGTCGCGCATCGATCTCGAAGAGAACTCGCCGCAACGCTCGCGTTTCCGCGCGGGTGATCGTCCAGGGTTTGCGCCAGATTTGTTTAAACCAAATGCGCCGAAGAAAGTGTAGCGCCGGTTTCGGCACGAGTCGGACATCGGCGAAGGGAAACGCCGCGGCGTTCTCCCGCTTCCGCGCAATCACCACCGGTCGCACCCGTTGAAGGGTGGTGAGCTGCCGGTAAATGTGCCACATCTCCGGCTTCAAAAACGTCGCGCAATACGACGCAACCACCGGCCGGGCGGCCTCGAGCGCTCGATCAGGTTCGCTCAGAACTCAATCGAGAACAGCTTGATGCCGTTCCATCGGCCCGAGCCGTCGGGCTTATAAGTCACGTTTTGTTCCGCCGTGCCGTAGCTGGCCGGAGCGCGCGGGTTCAGCATTTGCGCCGGATTGCGACTACGGATGGCGCGCGGAATCACCCCACCGATTTGGCGAGTGAAGACCACGGGCGGTTTGCGCGGCTCGGGCGTCGGTCCGCGCCGTGGCTGCGCGGGCGCGGCAAAATCCTGGGCGTAGCCAAGTTGAGCGAAACAGGTGAAAAACATCGCGAGCGCCAGTTTTTTCATAGGAATGCGGCGGAACATCGCCGCCGAACATCTTGCCGGGCGGCGTGCTCCGGCTCACACTTACCACTCGATGGATTACCTTGAAAAGGCCAGACGCGTGCTCGAGATCGAAATTTTTGAACTGCAGCGGCTGCGCGACCGCCTCGGCCAGCCGTTTGTTCACGCGGTGGAGCTGCTCCGGCAAACGGTGGACGCGCGGGGAAAAGTCGTGGTGCTGGGGGTGGGAAAGTCCGGCCACATCGGCGCGAAGATCGCCGCCACCCTCACCAGCACCGGTTCGCCCGCCGTCGTCCTCGATGGGTTGAACGCGCTGCATGGTGATCTCGGCGTCATCGCCGATGGTGACGTGATTCTAGCTTTGAGCGCCAGCGGCGAAACCGAGGAACTGCTCCGCGTTCTGCCTGCGATCGCCCGGTTCCAGGTCAAAATCATCGCTCTAAGCGGTGCGGCCGACTCTACCCTCGCGCAAAACGCGCATGTTTTTCTCGACGTCAATATCGAACAGGAAGCCTGCCCGCTGAACCTTGCGCCCACCTCGAGCACCACCGTCATGCTCGCTCTCGGCGATGCGCTCGCGATGGTGTTGCTGGAAGCGCGCGGATTTCAGAAGGAAGATTTCGCCAAATTTCATCCCGCCGGAATGATCGGACGCAGCCTCCTCCTGCGCGTCCACCAAATCATGCGACCGCGCACGGCGCTCGCGCTCGTGGCGCCGGATGCCCGCGTGGTCCATGTGCTCAAGGCGATGACCGACGTCCGCGCGGGCGCTGCGGTGGTCGCCGATCTCGACGGAAAGCTGCTGGGTATTTTTACGCACGGCGATTTCGCGCGCCATTTCCAGAGCGATCCGAAAATTGGCGAACGGCTCGTCGCCGATCTCATGACGCTACATCCCGTTAGTGTGCACCAGGATAAACTGGCGGTGGAAGTGCTGAACCTGCTCGAAAGCCATCGCATCGACGATCTGGTGGTGGTGGACGATGACAATCTGCCGGTCGGCTTGGTCGACTCGCAGGATCTGACAAAACTGAAGCTGCTCTAACCCGACTGCGGCGGAACTCATCGCCCCGGTCCGCCGCGGCGCACGGTTGCTTTCGCCGCTGGCCTATGTCACACTCGCGCTCGCTCATCTCCGCACCGGTAAACTCTTTTTCCCATGGCCGCCGCTAACGATCTCCGCAAAGGACAGGCAATTAAATATAATGGGAACACGGCCATCGTTCTCGATGTCCAGCATCGTACCCCCGGGAATTTACGCGCCTTCGTTCAGGCTATCATTCGTTATATCAATACCGGGAAAAGCGCGGACGTTCGCTTCGGGTCGACCGACAAGGTGGAACTGGTGGATATCAACCGCACCACCCTCGAGTTCAGCTACAAGGATAATAACGGCTACCATTTCATGGATCCGGAAAGCTACGACACCGTGACCTTGCAGGATAGTCTTCTTGGAGACGCCAAGGATTTCCTGGTGGAAAACCTCTCCGTCCAGGTGCTTTACGCCGAAGGCAAAGCCGTCCAGCTCGAAATGCCATCTTCCGTTAACCTGAAGGTGATCGAGTCAGCCGAAGGGTTGCGCGGTGACACCGCCAGTAATGTGACCAAGCCGGCCAAGCTCGAGACGGGCAAGACAATCAATGTTCCTCTGTTCATCAAGGAAG
>JBDTXE010000086.1:0-8229 GCA_040006335.1 Verrucomicrobiota bacterium
CTTTACACCAGCGGTTCCACCGGCAAACCGAAAGGCATCCTTCACACCACCGGCGGCTATCTTGTCGGCGCCTATTCCACCACGAAATACATCTTCGATATCCAGGATGACGATGTCTTTTGGTGCACCGCCGACGTGGGCTGGGTGACCGGTCACACCTACGTCGTCTATGGCCCGTTAGCCAATGGCGCTACCACCCTGATTTACGAAGGAGCGCCGAACTGGCCGGAGCCGGATCGCTTCTGGCGCATCGTCGAGGATTACCAGGTCAGCATCCTCTACACCGCACCCACCGCGATTCGCGCTTTCATCCGCTGGGGGGACGAATGGGTGAAGAAGCACGACCTTTCGTCCCTCCGCCTACTCGGCTCCGTCGGCGAGCCGATCAATCCCGAAGCGTGGATCTGGTATCACAAAAACATTGGCGGCGGGCGCTGTCCCATCGTCGACACTTGGTGGCAGACCGAGACCGGCGCGATCATGATCACTCCCCTGCCCGGCGCCACGCCGACCAAGCCAGGAAGCGCTACTCGCCCATTCTTCGGCGTCGATCCGGCGATCGTTGATGAAGGCGGACGGGAAGTGGCGGCAAACACCGGCGGAAAATTAATCATCCGCCGGCCCTGGCCGTGGATGCTGCGGAATATCTACGGCGATAAGGAGCGTTACCGTAAACAATACTGGAGCGAGTTTCCCGGTCATTACCTCACCGGCGATGGCGCGCGTCAGGATCGCGATGGCTACTTCTGGATCGTCGGCCGCATTGACGATGTCCTCAACGTCGCCGGCCATCGGCTGGGCACCTCGGAGATTGAGAGTGCGCTCGTGTCGCATCCGGGAGTGGCGGAAGCGGCCGTCGTCGGGAAACCGGATGAGTTAAAGGGCCAGAAAGTGGTAGCCTTCGTGACGCTCAAAGGCGCTACCGTGCCCCATCCAGAATTGAAAAACGAACTGCGTAATCATGTCGCCAAACAAATTGGCGCCATTGCCAAGCCCGATGAGGTCCGTTTCGCCGAAGCACTCCCGAAAACGCGCAGCGGCAAGATCATGCGCCGGCTGCTCAAGGAAGTCGCCAGCGGCCAGCAAGTCACCGGCGACACCACCACTCTGGAGGACTTCAGCGTCCTTACCGCTCTCAGGGCAGAGGAGTGACGAGCTTTCGTTAGCCCCGCGAATCCAACCTCTCGCGAACTGTCTGCCAGCTAAGCCGCGACCACTAGTTCCCGGTCGCGCGCGGTCAAACGAAAAATCAGAACCGACGCGGCCTGTTTCAGGTCCAAAACCGGACCGCGGCCGTTTCTGTATGCCACATCCGTTTCTGTCGCAAGGTAGCGACCAGCCTCCTCTGGCCGAAAAGAATAGTTTCGAGCGAACACCACCGGAATTCCCGCTGCATTCGCCAGATGCCTGATACCGGAATCAGCAATCCAGGCAGCCGCGCAGCGTTGGAGGACGCATGTGAGGGCGGGCAGTTGCAAGTCGCCAGCGAGGACAATGCCCTTTAGACGTTCCCCTTGCAGGAACGCCTCCAGCTTCTCTCGCTCGACGGCGGAACAAATAAAAATCGGCACAAAGGCAACGCTGGCTCGCACCTCACGCAACACCTTGGCAAAATCAGAGAGAGGATAGTTACCCCGAGGTTGCCGGCTGAAAAAGGAACATGCCAGAACGGGCAACTCGTTCTCGGTCAAACGCATCTTCCACCAACGGGCGGCGGCGGTTTCGTCAGCGGCCGTCGGACAGACCCGCGGAACCGGTTGTTGCTCCGAATAACGCTCTCCCGCTAACTGTGAAACCAAGTCCCGAAAATAGCAGGCGTAAGGCTGCGGCCAGCGAATCGCGATCGGATGAGTAACGAGCCCGGAGAACCCCTTATGCACGTAACCGACACGCGAGGGAATACATGCCAGCACGCCTGCGAGCAGCAGCTTCCAGTATCTGCGCGTGTCGTAGCAAATCACGACATCATATCGGCCCGCCCGCAGAAGCTGGACGAGAGCGTAAAATGGCGTCGCCGACAATTCCTGTGGTAGACGGACGATACCCCCGGGAACGTGCGGATCGCTGGCGGCGATTTGACCACCCGGCTCGCCCAGGATCCACGCCCAATCACAGTTCGGGGTAGCACGGCTGAGCGCAGGGAGTGATGCCGTTCGATAGAGCACGTCGCCAATGTGGTCACATCCGAGAAGGACTCCGCGTTTCCATTGCTCTTGGGCCACCGGCGTGCCAGTGAGAATCCGGGCCAGCAATCGCAGCAGCGGACGCGCGTATTCGGTGATGCGAGCGAAGGCATAAGCCTTTTCGCTCCGAAACGATGATGCAAGCAGAATGGCCATTTCGCGGTATGACTTGCCGACAGCGTCACCTTGCCGGCACAGCGCTTCCAACATTTCAGGGTCGTATCGAATCCTCAATGCCGGAAAGGTAACAAGGTTGATACTATTTCCGCTTCGAGACCCTCACCGACGGAAGTCGAGATTGGGGAAATCCACTGAATCGGGAAACCCAAGAGGAGCGTGCTTTTGCGGAGAAAATTCTTTGCCCGTAGCGGGGTTCGATTAGCGTTAGCGCCGTGAATTTCATCGGTACAGGCCTGCGCGAGCTTGGCCTCAAGGTGCGACGGCAGCGGACGCGCATGACCTTGCGGCATGTGCGACGCCTGTTGAAGCGGAGCGAGATTAGTCTTGGGCGGGAGGGGACCGCGCAGGCGTCGAGTTTCCCGGAGGTGCGCAACGAGATCGTGGCCCTGAAGAAGCTGGAGCACGAGCAGAAGGAGGTCGCGCTCCGCATCGCGCAGATAGAAGAGGCGCTGAAGAAGATCGACGCCGAGCGAAAAGAAAATTCCAAGGCGCAGAACGACGCCATCGCCGCTTTGGAGGCTCAGAAAAAGCCGGTGCTGCAACGCCGCGATGAAGCTCGCGCGGCGGCGAGCGTATGCGACCGAGAGTTGAGTAGTGTGGAATCGCGGCTGCAGTCGAACGACGCCGCCGATCGGGAGATCTTGCGACAACTGGCGACCCTTCAGGCGCTGGCTCCGCCCCCCGATGATCTGGAGGCGCAGAGTAGCGCTCTTGCTTCCAAGCGCGTCAGGTTGCCGGAGCAGCGCGCCGAGATTAGCCGGGCGCGCGAAGGGAGTGCAGAGGCGTGCCGAGTCGCCAAGCATAAGCTGGGCAGAGCTGAAGAAGAACTGTCCACGGCTGATAAGAACATTTCCCGCGTTCGCGAGGAATTCACCGCTAAAGATCGACTACTCAATGAACAAGCGCGCGCGCAAAATGACGCACTAAAGGAGGCACGCGCTCAGCATCAAACGGTGGAAGAGCGCAAGGATCCTGCCTATTTGAATATCGGTCGCCATCTCGGCACCCAGGGAATCGCTCCTCCAAATGCCCCGCACCTATTGCACGATGTGGTGCGAAATCGCCAGGCCGTTGAGCGCCATCTTGCACACAAGGAGGAGCTGCGCCTGCTCTCCGAACAGATCGACAAGCAACATCTGCGAAAGTTCTATTTCTCCATCGCGTCGATCCTCGTCCTGCTGGCGATAATCCTACCGCTTGTTTTCCAGACAAGTCCGAGGCGCGCGTGGCTGCCAGCTGAAACCGACGCCATCCTCTCACTCAATACCGAGCGGTTTGAGAAAGACGATTTCGCCAAACGCTTTCGCGCCGAAGAGTTCTGGAAAACGACCTGGCCTGCGCTGCTCGGAGCTGCCGCCGAAACGCCCCGCCTCGCCCTTCCAGCGGAATCTTCTCGACTGACCCGCGGTCTGGTGAGCTCGGATAGCTCGCCGGTACGCGAATTCGATCTCCTGGAGACGCGCAAAGATGTGTCGCCCCTGGTGCGCGTCATTTCGGACGACAAGGCGTTTGAGCAACGCGTGATCAGTGGCTTGCCAGTCTGGCAGCGAGCGGATTTCAGTGTTGCGCGCATTGGGCCGCGCACTCTCGCGGTCGGGCTGGCGGCAGGTGTGGATGAGCTGGTCCGGGTCCGCCTTGGGATGACACCCGATCTGCAGTTGAGCGGACCCCTCTTTGACCGCTTCGAGGCCTTAGACTCTGACACCGCCTTGCGCCTGATCTCTCGTGATCCGCCCGGTCTGGCGCGCGCCTTCCATCCCATCTTCAGTCGAGAATTCCTTGACCGGGTCTCGATCATCGGGCTGGGGCTCGCCTTGGAGAATCCAATAAAAGCGCGAGTGATTTTGCGCGCGGCCTCGGCCGATGCGGCTTCCAGTCTGGCCGACGACATCAAAAATGAACCGCAACGATGGCTTCATTTGGAGCAAAGCGATTTGAACCTCTTCGTGCAACCGCCAGAGATCAGCCGCGATAAGGAGAACATCGAGTTGCGCTTCAACATGCCGGACAACTCCGCGCGACTTCTCTTGCAGCGCATTGCCAGGACTGATAGTCCGTCGGGCATGACTGCGGCCCAATAAGATGATCCACCGATATTTTTCATCTCCGCTCAGCCTGCGCCCATTGTGACTGCGTTTCTGCGGGCTCTGCAGCAGCCGGAATACCTCCACACTTTGCTAAATCCCCTCCCCGTCTACGGGCTGGCGGTTGGTCTCATGGCCCTCCTTGTTGCCCTGGCGCTGCGTCAACGCGGAGCGCACGTAACAGCACTCGCGGTCATCTGCCTGTCGGCCGCTTCCGCGTGGCCGGTCGCTCATTACGGTGAAGAGTCCTATGATCGTGTGCTTTCCATGACCGATCGGGACGGCGAAGCCTGGCTATCGGCGCACGAGCACCGCGCGGACAAGCTGGTGTGGTGCTTTTACGTGCTCGCGGTGGTGTCTGCGGCCGCGATTTTTTTGCCAAGGAAATTTCCTCGCGCCGCGATGCCGCTGACTCTCCTCACTCTTGTCCTGGCGATGATTTCACTAGGGGCCGGGGGTTACATCGCTTATGCCGGTGGAAAGATTCGCCACCGCGAGTTCCGCAACGAGCCGCCGCCGCCTAAAGCCGTCGAGCAGGAATAGTGCGTCGAGGCGCCGGCGTTGAGATGTCTCATTCGGAGCGCGAAGTAACACAGCAGAGCGAAGCGCTGCGCAAGCCGCTCGGCCTTCGCGATCTCGTTCTCACCCAAATTGTCTTCGTGGTGGGCTCAAGCTGGGTCGGCGCCGCGGCGAAACTAGGCCCGGCGCATCTCTTCTTCTGGCTGCTCGCGATTGCTCTCTTTTACATTCCACAGGCGGCGGTGGTCATTTACCTGAACCGCCTCATGCCGCTGGAGGGAGGTCTCTATCAATGGGCCAAGCTCGGCTTCAATGAATTTGCCGGCTTCATGGTGGCATGGAATCTCTGGCTGCTTTCGGTCACGGTCATCGCCATTGGCGGGATGGTCGTCACCACCAACATCTCCTACGCCATTGGCCAGAGCGCGGCCTGGATGCCGAACAGCAAATGGTGCGTCTGCCTCATCAGCGCCGCCTTGGTCGCAGGGCTGGGCTGGACTGCGGTGCGCGGCCTCGCCCTTGGCAAATGGCTGCACAACATTGGCGGCTACGTCATGCTCCTGGCCTACGGCGCTCTCATCGTGCTGCCATTCGTTAGCCTGGCCCGCGGCGAACTCAAGGAATATCACCCGCTGCGGCTGGCGGCTCCCGGAATGTCGCTCTTCTTTTGTCTGAACGTTTTCAGCAAACTGGCGGTTGGCGGGCTGAGCGGGTTCGAATATGTCGCCATCCTCGCGGGGGAATGCCGTTCTCCCGGCCGAAATGTGGGACGCTCCGTCCTGATCGCTTCCCCCATCATCGCGTTGATGTTCATCCTCGGGACCAGTTCCGTCCTGGCCTACATCGGCAACAACCCGATCGATCTGATCGGCCCGGTGCCGCAAACCTTGCGCCTTGGTCTGAGTTCTTTTCGCGTCGCGGGCGCAATTGCCTCGGTCGCCATTGTCATGATGGTGATCCGTTCCATTTCTTCCACCAGTATTCACCTCACTGGCAGCTCCCGGCTGCCGATGGTGGCGGGCTGGGATTCCCTGCTTCCCGCATGGTTCTCCCACCTCCACCCGCGCTTCCAAACGCCGACGAATTCGATCCTTTTCGTTGGCGTGCTCACGCTCGTCTTCGCCATCGCGGCGCAGCTCGGCACCGGCGCTCAGGAGGCGTTTCAGCTCATCGACAACGCCGCTAATGTTTTCTACGGGATCGCCTATCTGATCATGTTCGCTCTGCCCTTGATCGGCGCCCAGGCGGTCCGCGCCGCCGCGCCTCTCTGGCTGCGGATCGCCGCAATCTGCGGCGCGATCGTTTCGCTCCTGGCGATTCTGTTCACGGTCTACCCGATCATCGACGTTCCCAGCCCGTTGCTTTTCGCGATTAAAATCATTGGCGTTACCGCAGTCTGCAACGCCGTCGGTGCGCTCATCTTTGCCACTGCCGGGAGACGTTCCCGCTAACGACGCCTGGACGGAAAAAGTTGGATTGGAACTAAGCTTTCCGCTCAAAGGAGAGGGAAATCGCCGATTCTTCTCACGCCGCCACCAAAGCGGCTTGCCGGCAGATCCATCCGCCACCGAGGACGATGTCGCCGTCGTAAAAAACCGCGGCCTGCCCCGGCGTGACCGCTTTCTGTGCTGTGTTCAGCCGAACCCTCGCGCGATCGCCTTCCAGCGGCGTGAGCAGCGCCGATGTCCCCGGATGGTTATAACGAATCTTAGCCGTAATCGTTCGTGGAGCCATCTCGTGGCTCGGCCACCCAATTGCATCCTCCGAACCGGATGGACCCAGCCAATTCACCCGCTCGACTTCAAACTCCTCCACCAGCAAATCCTCAGCTCCACCGACAATGACACGGTTTGTCTCGGGATCGATATCGACGACGTAACGGGGCGCAGCGGAACCCCCGGGCAACCCTTTTCGCTGCCCGATGGTAAACATCTCGATCCCTTCGTGCGGAGCGATGAAACGCCCCTCGAGGTCATAAATCCCCCCAGCGTGAAATTGCGCTGCGCCGACATGGGAACGGAGAAAGGCCTTATAATCCTGTCCCGGCACGAAACAGATCTCCTGGCTGTCGATCTTCTCCGCGACTCTAAGTCCGAGCTTCCGCGCGATCTCTCTGATCGCCGTTTTTTCCATTCCGCCCAAGGGAGTGAGCGCGCGTCGCAATTGTTCCTGTCGCAAACTGAAGAGGAAGTATGATTGATCTTTTCGCGGATCAACGCCCTTGCGTAAAATGGCAGCATTCTGCGCGGGCCCCGGCTTCATCGTGTGCTCGATAATCGCGTAATGACCAGTGGCGATATAATCGCACTCCAGGGCTTCGGCTTTTTCCCACAGCTTTCCAAACTTGAGCTTTTCATTGCACATCACGCACGGATTGGGCGTCCTTCCCGCCTGGTATTCGCTGGCGAAATAGTCGATGACCAGTCTTTCAAACTCGGCTGCTTCATCGACCACGTAATGCGGAAAGCCGAGCGCGTGAGCTACGCCTCTGGCATCGGCCACAGCCTGCGGTCCGCAGCATTTGTCCTCCGCGCGCGAGATACAATCCTGCGGCCATACTTTCATCGTGACGCCCACGACATCGTATCCCTGCTCTCTCAGCAGATAGCCGGCGACGCTCGAGTCTACGCCGCCACTCATGCCCAGAAGAACGCGCTGCTTTTTCATCAAGCGAACAATTTCGGTGCCAGGGTGCCAGAGTCAACGCGCACTAGACTCAATCAGGCAAGGACCAACCGCGGCTTGCGACTGACAAAAGCGCTGGAGCGCAGCGTAAACCTCCACGGAAGATCAGCAGCGCGGCTGATACCAATGCGTCCATCGGCTACAACGGCTATGTCGCCCGCGGCCGCGGTAAAACAAAATCGCCTGTCCGCGCACAAATTCATTTCGTGATCTTTTCCGTTAATCGCGAACGCCTGCGTCAGCTTGCCCGGGCCTGAGCAAAGCTGGCGCTCGTCAGTCGTGCCGCGTCGCCGTTTCATCACTGCCAAGCCCTTCATCGGCTCGAGGGCGCGCACAAGGACAAACCCCTCTTCTTCACCCTTCACCAGCACGTTCAGCATCCAGTGCACGCCGTAATTAAAGTAGACGTAAGCAGTGCCCGCAGGGTTTCTCGCAACAAAGGCTCTCGCACTTGGTCGCATAAAGCAGTGACAGGCCTCATCACCGATGGCGTTGTACGCTTCCGTCTCGACGATCGTCCCCACGCACGCGCCCCAGCGCAACTGACAGCCAATCAGCGCACGCGCGCACGCCAGCGG
>JBDTXE010000087.1:0-8167 GCA_040006335.1 Verrucomicrobiota bacterium
GTTTTGTTCGGCCGATTCAGCTTTTTCCCGAGAGCGAGGTGAGCTTTGCGTGAGGGTGATGGCCCATGTTCTTCCGGTTTTTCCACGCCGGCATTATAGCGCGAGAGTGGGCGTGGTGCGCAGGATTTGGCACGAGCAGTGGCGGCTGAACCGCGATTGGTTAAGTTCCGCCGATGTTTTCTGAAACGATCGAGCTGCGCGGTCACATTATCGACTCTCTCATCCTGCCCAAAGTGCTGGACGAGATTCTGACGCGCGGTGGCAATTTCAAAATTACCGAGGTGAGGATCGGGCAACAGCGTGCCGACCAGAGTTTCGCCCGGATCGAAGTCAGCGCCCCGACGAGTGATGAGCTGGACGAAATGATGCTGCGCCTGCGGCTGCACGGGGCCGAAATTCCCGAGAAAGGAGATGCGCAACTGGCGATCTCGCCCCGGGACGGAGTTTTCCCGGCCGATTTTTTCGTCACCAGCAATCAGCAGACGTTTGTGCGAATCGGCGGAAAGGAATTCGAGGTCACGCCGGTGCTGCGGGACAGCGCCATTGCTTTCGATCGCGCGAAAAAGCGGGCCAGTGCGCTGAGATTTGCCGATGTAAAGAAAGGGATGGAGATCGTCGTCGGCCATCAGGGCATTCGTATTGTCCCGGTGCAGCGCGCGACCTCGGGCAAGGATATTTTTCAGACGCTCACTCCCGGCCTTTCCGCCCAGCGTCCGAAGGGCGGCCTGATCAAGGAAGTTGCGCGGGAGTTCGAGGAGGCGCGCAAGACGAACGGGAAAATTCTAGTGGTGGCCGGTGCCTCGGTCGTGCACACCGGAGCGGCCGAGTATCTCGAGCAAATGATAAACTGGGGTTACGTCAGTCTCATGCTCAGCGGGAACGCGCTGGCGGTTTACGATATCGAAGCGGCGCTGTATGGCACGGTGGGGGGAGTAAACCTCGAAGAAAATGTGCGGGCGGACAGCGGACACGAGAATCATCTGCGCGCGATTAACACGGTGCGCTGTGCCGGCGGCATTGCGAAATCGGTGGAGAAGGGGACGCTCACCCGCGGGATCATGCACGCCTGCGTAAAGAACAAGACTGAGGTTCTCCTGATCGGTTCGATCCGGGACGAAGGCCCCTTGCCGGAAGTGGTGACCGATATGCTGGAGGGACAGCGCCTGATGCGCGAGAAGCTCGAAGGTGTTTCCTTCGCGCTGCTTCTCAGCACCATGTTGCACTCGTCGGCCGCGGCGAGCTTGCTTCCCCCGAAGGTGAAAACGTTGGTGGTGGATATCGATCCCGGCGCGGTGGCGAAGTTAACCGATCAGCAGCGTTTCCACGCGCTTGGTCTGGTCACCGATATGGAACCGTTCCTCCGGGAACTGGTGGCGTGTCTGGGGACGTTTCGCAAAAAAGCGAAGTAGCGCCATGCGGGATCTCTTGCTCTGCCCGCCGGACCACTACGGCATCGAATACGAAATTAATCCCTGGATGAGCCGGGAACGCGGCGCCGATGTCGCGCTGACGCGAAAGCAATGGAAGGGATTGCATCAGAAGCTCGGCTCGCTCGACACCAGGATCGAGTTGGTCCCGCCACAGCCGAAACTGCCCGACATGGTTTTTACCGCCAACGCTGGGCTGGCGGTCGGACGGAAGTTCATTCCGAGCAACTTCCGGCATAAGGAGCGCGCGGGGGAAGCGCCACATTTTGCCGATTGGATGGAAGCGCGCGGTTACGAGATAGTCTGGCTGGCGCCCGAACTCTATTTTGAAGGGGAAGGCGACGCCCTTTTCGCTGGGGACGCTCTGATCTGCGGCTACAAATTTCGCAGCGATATTCAGGCGCACCGGGCAGTGGCGGATGTGCTCGGCTGTCTCGTCATTTCGGTCGAGCTGACCGACCCGCGCTTTTACCATCTCGATACCTGCTTTTGTCCTTTGCCGGATGGCGGGGCGATCTGGTTTCCCTCCGCCTTTGACGACTATGGGCAACGCGCGATTCGGGCGCATCTTCGCGATTTGATCGAGGTGGAGGAGGAGGAGGCGAAGTGCTTCTCCTGCAACGCCGTTGTTCTGGAGCACGATATCGTGCTGCCGGAAGGAGCGCCGAAGCTGGTGGAACAACTAACGAAACGTGGCTACCGCTGCCATCCCTTGCCCATGACCGAGTTCCTCAAGGCCGGCGGCGCCTGCAAGTGTCTCACCATGTTCATGCCCCAGCGCGAAAGCGTTTAAGCGTGGGCAATAAAAATCCTTGGCGCGTCTGGTGAATTATTGTTAACAACTCCGTCGTGGGAGGGGCACGACAGCGGTGGGGTTTCGCGGGCGCTACTTTGACGGCGCTCTGTTTGGCCGCCTGCGGCACCACGCAGGTGGCGCGACGTCTCCCGAGCTATGAGCCGCCGCTGGCAAAGGCGGGCTACCAGACGGTCCGGACGACTGCCTACACGCACACTGAGTCGGATCATCTTGAGTTCTCGAACCACAATGCGCTTGGGGGCGAATTGCAGGCGGCCGATCCTCCTGTTCATCGGGTGGAGCTAGGAACAAGACCGCTGAATTTCGGCCTGGAAGAAAGCGGGCCGCTCAGCGGCTCCCGTGTTGGCTTGCAGCCCTTTTCCGCAACGGAAAGTTCGTCGCTTCCGCCAGCGCGCCGAGCCGTCCTCGTCCTTCCCCCCGCCACGACCAAGCGCACTGTCAGGATTGTGCGCGGTCGGCGCGTCGTGGTGGTGAAAGCCGTCCCGCCAAAAATCGGCAGCGCCGCCGCTGACTGGTCGCGCTGGCCAGCCGGAACGACGTTTCGCCTGCTCTCGACCGGACAACTCTATCGCGTGGATGATTATGGCTGGGCGCTCGCCGGCCGGAATACGATTGATCTCTACATGGCGACGCCGGGAGAGATGAATTCCTGGGGCGTACGCGCGGAGCCAATCCAGGTCCTGCAATGGGGCGATCCGCAGGAAAGCCTCCGGCGGCTCGCCGCGCATCAGGGTTACAAACACATCCGGCGGATGGTCTTAGAGCTACAAGGCGAGCAGGAATCGGCGGCGAGTCTGCAATAAACGCCCGCTTCCCTGATGCGATGCAGCCCCTTGGTCGCGGGTTTAGGCGCCGACGCTGCCGTTGAATTCGAGGACGATCTTGCCCGACTCGCCCGACTTCGCCAGTTCGATCGCTTCCTGGAAGCGTTGGAAAGGAAAACGGTGCGTAATCACCGGCGATATGTCCAAGCCGCTCTGGATGAGGGCGGTCATTTTATACCAGGTCTCGAACATCTTGCGGCCGTAGATGCCCTGCAGGGTCAGGCTATGGAAAACGACGACGTTCCAGTCGATCGCCGCGTTTGCCGGCATGATGCCGAGAAGCGCGATTTTACCGCCGTAAAACATGTTCGGCAGAATATCGGCGAAAGCTTTGGGATTCCCCGACATCTCCAGGCAAACGTCGAAACCTTCTTTCATTCCAAGCTGCTTCATCGCGTCCGGTAAGGTTTGGTCCCGGACGTCGACCGTAGTCACGTTCGGCGCCATTTTGCGCGCCAGATCGAGACGGAAAGGATTGACGTCGGTGATGACGATGTGGCGCGCGCCCGCCTGCCGGCAGATCGGGATGGCCATGCAGCCGATCGGGCCGGCGCCGGTGATGAGGACATCTTCACCCACGAGATCGAAGGCGAGCGCGGTGTGAACGGCATTGCCGAGTGGATCGAAACAGGAAAGGACATCGAGTGGGATTGCTGGATCGGCGTGCCAGACATTGGTCGCAGGAATGGCCACGAACTCGGCCCACGCCCCGGAACGGTTAACCCCGATGCCTTGGGTATTCGGACAAAGATGGCGCCGCCCGGCGAGACAATTGCGGCAATGCCCGCAAGTAATGTGTCCCTCTCCGACGACGAGTTCTCCCTCGGCGAAACCGCGCACGTTCGCACCGACCCGCGCAATCTCTCCCACAAACTCGTGACCGATAGTCATCGGCACCGGAATGGTCTTTTGCGCCCATTGATCCCAGTTGTAGATATGAATGTCTGTGCCGCAGACGGAGGCTTTCTTCGTCCGGATCAGGATCTCATCCGGGCCAATCTCCGGCACCGGAACTTCTTCCAGCCAAAGGCCGGGTTCCGCTTTCGCTTTGACGATGGCCGGCATCGACTGTTTCATCGGAACGAAGGTAAACGCGGCCGGAATGCTTTGTCATGAGAATTGGTCGGCTGGTTCGGAGAAGACCGCCGTTTCCTCGTCGTCACCAATCCTGTTGGACAAGGGCGCGCATTGTTCCGATGATGGAAATGCATGCCTGCAATCGTCGAGCAGTCGATCCCGGGAAAACCCTCGACCGCGCGCTCGGTTTTTATCCTGCGTTTCGTCAGCTCCATCGTGCTCTGGACGGTTGCTCTGGCGATCTTATTCTCCGGCTTTGAAATAGGCTTTTGGGTGCTGATCAGCACCTTCGGGCTGGTCGCCCTGTGGGAGTTTTACACCATGCTGGACCATCGGCGGCTGCCAAATTTCAAGATCACCGGGATGGTCTGCGGCGCCGCACTACTGGTGGGAAGCTTCTACTATTTCTCGCACTACGGCCCGGCGCGCTCCTATGACTTCGAGATTGCAGTGCTGCTTTTCATGCTCCTGACCATGTTCGCCCGGCAAATGTTCGATAGCCTCCGGGACGAAGCGCCACTGCAGACGATGGCTTACACTCTCTTCGGCGTCCTCTACGTCGTCTGGCTTTTCAATTTCATGACCAAAATCCTGTATGTCGTGCCGCCCTCGAGCTCCGGCGCGGTCATGGGCCAGTTCTACTGCCTGTATTGCATCGTGGTCACGAAGTTCAGTGACATGGGCGCGTATCTCACCGGCAGCGCCATTGGGCGCCATCCGCTCATTCCGCACATCAGTCCGAAGAAAACCTGGGAAGGATTTTTTGGCGCGCTGGGGTTCGCTCTTCTCGCCAGTCTCGCGCTCTTCAAATTGATGCCGGGCAGTCTGCGGGCGCTCAACTGGACGCATGCAGCCATTCTGGGCCTGCTTCTGGGTTTCGCGGCCGTCATCGGCGATCTCGCGGAATCGATCGTGAAGCGGAGCTCGGGCGTGAAAGATTCAGGTCACCTCCTGCCGGGAATTGGGGGCGCGCTCGATCTCATCGATAGCCTGTTGTTCACCGCGCCGCTCTTGTTCTTCTACCTGCGCCTGGTAGTTCGCCTCCCTTGAAAATCGCGGAACCGGATCGCGCACATCCTGATTCCGCGAGCCGGAGCGGGCCCACTGCCAGAGAACGGAAACGCGTGGTTGTCCTCGGTGCGACCGGCTCCATCGGTCAAAGCGCCGCCAAAGTCGCCCGCGACATTCCCGAGCGCATGGAACTGGTGGGACTGGCGGCGCACTCGCGCGCGCGGGAATTGGCGGAGCAAGCTAACGAATTCCAGCCAGAAGCGGTTTGCCTGGTGGATGAAACCAAAGTCGATGAGCTGCGCCGCCATCTCCGGTATCGCCCGGAGATTCTTGTCGGCGAAGAAGGCCTCATTCATATCGCGGCATTGGGCGACATGGCGCTCATCGCCATTATCGGCACCGGCGGCCTTCGCCCGGCGCTGGCGGCGATTGCCGCGGGCAAAGATCTCGCGCTCGCGAGCAAGGAAGTGCTGGTCATGGCCGGCGAAATCGTGATGCAGGCGGCGCGCGCCAGGGGCGTTCAGGTCCTACCAGTGGATAGCGAGCATAACGCAATTTTTCAATGCCTTGATCGTGGCGCAAGTTTTCAACTTGCGAAGGAGGGAAACTCGCAACTTGAAAACGCGCGCCACAACATTCGTCGCATTATTCTCACCGCCAGTGGCGGACCTTTTCGCGAAATGCCCGCGGATAAGTTTGCCTCCGTCACGGTGGAACAGGCGCTGCAACATCCGACCTGGAAGATGGGGCAGAAGATCACGATCGATTCCGCCACCCTTTTCAATAAGGGCTTGGAAATGATCGAGGCGCGCTGGCTTTTTGATGTGGAAATGAAGCGGGTCGAGGTCGTCGTCCATCCCCAGAGTATTGTCCATTCGCTGGTGGAATTTGCCGACGGCTCGATGCTGGCGCAGCTCTCGCACTCGAACATGTGTTTTCCCATTCAATATGCGGTCACCTGGCCGGAACGCGTTCCCAATTCGCTCCCGCCGCTCGACCTCGGCAAAATTGGTCAGCTTGAGTTCGCCACTCCGCGTTACCAGGATTTCCCAGCGCTTGATCTCGCCCGAAGCGCGGGCGAAACCGGCGGCACACTTCCGGCTGTCTTGAACGCGGCCAACGAAATTGCTGTCTCAGCCTTCCTCCAACGACGTATGAGTTTCCCCGCCATCTGGCAGACTGTCGCGCAGGTGATGGATCGGCATGAATCGATTACCCGGCCTGATCTCGACGCGATTCTGTCCGCCGATCGCTGGGCGAGGACGGAAGCAGAGAAACTTGTTCAGCAGACGAAGGGTTGAACTATCAGGTATAAATCCCCTTTCGCGCCCCTCACTCTTCGGCCACTTTCTCCCCCTCTTAGCCCTGCGTTTTAAACGCCCGCCATGATCTTACACATCGCCCGCGTTCTCCTCATCATTTTCGAGGTCGTCGTCCTCTTTAATCTCCTCATCGTCGTGCATGAGCTGGGTCACTTCCTGGCGGCGCGGTGGCGAGGTCTCTACATCGAGGGCTTTGGAGTCTGGTTTGGCAAACCGCTCTGGCAAAAAACGATCAACGGTGTCCGTTATTCGTTAGGTTCCATTCCTTTCGGCGGCTTCGTCAAACTGCCGCAGCTCGCGCCCATGGACATCATTGAAGGCGAGGCCGATGTCGACCGGGCCAAGCTCGCGCCCATTTCCGCCGGCGACAAAATCATCGTCGCGCTCGCCGGTCCGCTCTTCAGCTTTCTCCTCGCGCTCGCGTTTGCCTGCATCGTTTCCGTCGTCGGCCATCCGGTCGGCGAAGCGGACCTGACGACCACGATCGGTTACGTGGATAAGGATGCGCCTGCGGCCATGGCCGGTCTCCAACCGGGAGACCGTATTCGCGCCGTCGACGGTAAGCCCGTGCAGCGGTTCGCCGGGATGAACGACAGCGTGATGTGGAACGTGGTGCGGAGCGAGGGAACAACCATCCCGTTCGAAGTGGAACGCGGCGGCAAGCCGCTGCATTTCGACGTCGCGCCCTACAAAGCGGAAGGCCGGGGGTGGCGGCGCAAGAGCGTGCGCCAAGTGCTGATCTCGCCGGCGCAGGCCTCGATCGCGGATGAAATCAGTGCCAACTCGCCGGCGGCAGAAGCTGGGATGAGGAAGGGCGACGTCGTCACCAAGTTCAATGGAATGGCGCTCTACAGTCCGCTAACCCTGGTCGATTACATCGAGCAACATCCCACCTCGCCGGTCACATTGGAGGTGCAGCGTGGCGCCACCGTCCTTCGCCCGACCATGACGCCGAGACTTCTTGCCGCGGGGAAGGACGAGAAGCCGCATGTGGGAATTCGCTGGGATGGCGCGGGCCGCATGTCGCTGGCACATCCCAGCCCACTCGAGCAGGTCTATGACAGCGTCGTCGGCACGCTCAATACCATCGGTGCAGTCGTCTCCACCAAATCGGACGTAAAGCTGCAGCACATGACCGGTCCGCTCGGCATCTTCAATTTGTTGTATCGCCTGTTCGCGGCCGAACACGGCTGGCAACTGGCACTCTGGTTCAGCGTCATCCTGAATGTGAATCTTGCCATCCTCAACATGCTGCCCATTCCGGTGCTGGACGGTGGTCACATCGTACTCGCGTTGGTCGAGGCGGTGCGGCGAAGGCCGGTCAACACGCGTGTGCTCGAAATCATCCAGACTGGCTGTGCGGCTGTGATTATTTGCTACATGCTCTACATCACTTTCTTTGATGTCCAAGACCTGCCCTGGGTCAAGCACGGGCTCGATAAGTTCGAGAAACATCAGAGCGGTAAAGCGGAGTCGGAACCGTAGCGCGCCCGCCAATGCCACTCTCGTTGCCGGGAGAGCTGACCTATTTATATTTCACGGCCACAGGCACGCTGAAGCGAAGCCGCTTTTTTAGAAGGTGAAATACTGCGACAACCCCTACGCTTACCAACGTCGCCTTACCCGCGAGGTCAGAGTGGGAGCAGTCGGCATCGGCGGGCGCAATCCGATCCGGGTGCAGTCGATGAT
>JBDTXE010000088.1:0-8151 GCA_040006335.1 Verrucomicrobiota bacterium
TGGGAATCAATCCCGCGCAGATTCAGGCGCGCGGTTACGGCGCCTCGAAGTTCCTCGTGCCCCCGCGGCCGGCGAATGGAATCGAGGACGAAGCGGAGATCCGCCGGCAACAACCGAACCGCCGTGTGGTGGTAGTGGTGCACACGGGCGAGTAAAGGTGATGGCTGATGGAGCGTAGTGATTCGGCGATTACGTGGGGTCATGCGTCGAGCACGAAGTCGAAATGCGCGACCAATTGTCACCCTGAGCCGCAAAGACGGCGAAGGACCTCGCGAATTATCTCGGACGTTGGTGAGGTCCCTCGCTTCTGCTCGGGATGACAGGCGTGCGCGAAACCAGAAGGTGCCCATGCCCTACCAATTCTTCACCCACTTCGCCGCGGTGCCGCTTGGATCATTCGCCGTGCTCCATAGATCGAATGTTGGATTATTTCCTATTCCCGCGCTTGGATTGGCGGCTTTAGCAGTAGAGTAACCATAGGAGTTGCCGAACGGGTCGCGCATGTAGGTGGAAGCGCCCGGCGGATTCGGACCGAGCATACTCTGTTTTAGCGAACCGCCCATGTAATTTCTAGTATCAGACGGAGAAGTAGTCGTGGGGTTCGCATCGAAGTCCCCGCTTAATTGAGTGTAAAGATACTGCGAAGCATTTTTATATGATGCAGGATCAGAAGTAGTAGGGTTAAGGGAATTAGTGACGGCCGACTGCGGATAGATCCCGTTGTCCGCCTTGTAGCTTTCAAGCGCTGCGGAAAGCGCGGCGATCTCCGTCTCGGCGCGCGCGCGCGCGCCTTTGTTTTGCACGTAACTACTCACGCCAAGAACCAAACCGGCGAGAATGAGGATGATCATCATCACCACGACCAGTTCGATGATGGTGAGCGCGGAAGTGTGGCGCAACTTTGCAAGTTGCGTTCTTTGACGCGACCCGCCCGGTAATTGCGCCTTCCGGACTCGCAACTTACAAAATTGCACCACGCTCACGATTGCTCCTGCAATCCCGTAATGATGCTGATCAGCGGCAGGAAGAGCGCGATCACGATGGTGCCGACGATCAGCGCCAGAAAAACAATCATGACCGGCTCGAGCAGGGAGGTGAGCGCAGCGACGGAGTTATCGACCTCGTCATCATAAACATCGGCGATGCGCAGAAGCATGTCCGGCAATTGGCCGGTCTCTTCGCCGACGTCGATCATGCTCACGACCATGGGCGGAAAGGCGCCGCTGGTCTCAAGTGGCTGCACGATCGACTCCCCTTCTTTCACCCGATCATGCACCTGGCTGATCGCGTTCGCGATGACCATATTCCCGGCGGTATCGCGCGTAATATTAAGCGCCTGCAGAATGGAAACGCCGCTGGTAACGAGTGTCCCGAGAGTGCGGGAGAATCGGGAAATGGCAGTTTTACGGGTGAGATCGCCAAAGAGCGGCGCCCGTAATTTCAAGCCATCGATGAAAGCGCGACCGCCTTTTGTTTTGCCGAGAAGATTCAGCCCGATAAAAAACGCGACAAAGCCGCCTATAATTATGGCCCAGTTGTCTTTCGCGACATTGCTGGCGCCGATAACAAAAAGCGTGATCGCGGGCAACGGCTTGTCCCCAAGCATATCATGGAAGATGGCCTGAAAGCGGGGGACGATGAAGACAAGAAGAAAGCCGAGAATCGCGACCGCCATGAACATGACGATGGCCGGGTAAACCATGGCGGCAGCCACCTTGTTTTTAATCTTTTGGGCCTTTTCCTGAAACTCGGCTAGTCGCGTAAGGACAACCTCGAGGACACCGCCCAGTTCGCCCGCTTTCACCATGCTGATGAAAAGAGTATTGAAGATGCGGGGATGCTGCGACAGCGCGTCGGAAAAAGTATTACCGCTCTGCACCGCTTCACCGATCGATTCGATGGTGCTCTTAAGAGTAGCGTCCCGTTCCTGCTTCGCGAGCACGGTGAGACTGCGCAAGAGTGGGAGCCCTGAATCGATCAGGGTGGCCAGCTGGCGGGTGAAGATCATCAGGATCTTCGGCTTGACCTTCCGTTTCTTGAAAAGGGTGATGCTAGCGCCACGCTTGAGCGCTTTTGGCGCGGGAAGGGCGGAGGCTACGGCGGCACTCCGCCCGGCCTTCGCTTTCGTCTCGCGGGCCGGAGCTTTTCCATTGCGCGAAGGCGCCTTGCCCTCCTCCGATACGCCGGTGGGAAAGTAGCCCGCCTGTCGCAATTGGGTAATGGCTTCGTTGGCGGAATTGGCCTCGACCAAGCCAGTCGATTCCTGGCCACGACCGTCGAGCGCTACATAGTTGAAACGAGGCATTTGGGGAGGTGAAGGATGTTAGTAAAAACGGGCGCGCGTGTCGAGCCTTCTAGCGTAGAGCCGCTCCGCATCGCGCCAGGAGCGGCGGAACTAGGTGTATTTCAGCACTTCCTCGACCGTAGTGTCGCCGCCGAAGACGCTCCGCAACCCATCCTGTCGCAGCGTCACCATCCCCAGCTCGATCGCCTTGCGCTTCAGCGTGACGGTGGGCGCGCGTTCGTTGATCAAATCGCGCAGCGGATCGCTTAATCTCATCAGCTCGTAGATTCCCTTCCGACCCTTGTAACCGGTGTGGTTGCAGGCGTCGCAGCCTTTGCCGTAGAAGAATTTGCGGTCGCCGAGGTCGGATCGGCTGAGGCCAATCTGATCGAGCGTGTTCAAATTCGGTTCGTAGGTGGTTCGGCACTTTGTGCAGATGCTGCGGAGTAGGCGCTGACCCAGAACTGCTTCGAGCGTCGATGAGATAAGGAAGGGCTCGACGCCCATGTCGATGAGGCGGGTGACAGCTCCGGCCGCATCGTTGGTGTGGAGAGTGGTAAAAACGAGGTGCCCGGTTAACGAAGCCTGGATGGCGATCTGCGCTGTCTCCAGATCGCGGGTTTCACCGATCATGATCCGATCGGGGTCTTGCCGGAGAAAAGCCCGCAAGACGCGGGCAAAAGTCAGCCCGATATTCTCGTTTACCGGCACCTGCATGATTCCTTCGAGGTCGTATTCGACCGGTTCCTCTGCCGTGAGCAGCTTTGAATCAAGGGTATTAATCTTACGGAGGCAGGAGTAGAGCGTGGTGGTCTTCCCGGAACCGGTGGGGCCAGTGACGATGAAAATGCCGTTCGGCCGATCAATCACCTGCAGGAGGTATTGATGAATGTAATCGGGCAGGCCGAGCATCTCGAGGTCGAGATTAACCGTGGAACGATCAAGAACCCGTAGGACCACGCTTTCGCCGAATTGAGTCGGCAAGGTCGAAACGCGCAGGTCGACATTACGCCCGGCGATATTTTTTTGAATGCGCCCGTCCTGAGGGAGACGGCGTTCGGCGATGTTCATGCTCGCCATCACTTTCACGCGGGAGATGACCGGCAAAGCGAGATGGCGGGGCGGAGGCGCCATTTCGTAGAGCGCGCCATCCACACGATAACGAATCTTGAACTCGTTATCGAACGGCTCGAAATGGATGTCGCTGGCACGGTCGTGAATCGCCTGATAAAGAATCAGGTCGACGAATCGAATAATAGGCGTGGCATTGGCTTCGGCCTCAACTGCGCCGCCGCCATCTTCGCCGCGTAACTGCATCAGTTCGCCGGCCTCGCCGAGCTGCTTCAAGACTTCCTCCATGCTGGAGGTATCCGTGCCGTAGAAATTACGAATCCGGTCGTCGATCTGCTCGACCGGGGAGACCACCACTTCAATGTCGTAGCCGAGAGCGAAGCGAAGATCTTCGGCGGTGCGCGAATCGAGGGGATCGGCCAACGCCACGCGCAAGATGCCATCGGTCATCTCCACCGGCAGGGCGCGGTGCAGGCGCGCGAGCCCGGTCGGGATGAGTTTGATCACCGCCGGCGGAATCTCGACCGCATCAAGGTCGATAAAGTCCGCGCCGACACCCTCCGCGATGGCCTGGTAAAAATAATTTTCGTCCCCGAAGCCGCTATCGACCATCGCTTGCACGATGGTCTTGCCGTTCTGAGCGGCTTCCTGCAGGACGTCGTCCGCCTGCGTTTTTTCGAGTAGACGCTGATCGACGAAAAGATCGAGAACCTGCTGACTATTCATTCTCCGGAGGGAAGGGCGCGAGAAATAGTCGCCACGAGTCGTTAGCTGGCATCGGCGATGGTGGCAGAAATAATTTCCTCGGCGGAAGTCAAACCGGACAGAACTTTACGCACTCCGTCCTCCCGCAGCGTTCGCATGCCCAGCTCGCGTGCGCGTTGACGGAGGGCAGTGGTGGACAACCGTTTGTTGATCATGTGACGCGTTTCATCGTCGATCGTAAAGATTTCGAAAATGCCCATGCGACCGCGGTAGCCGAGGTGACGGCAATATTCACAACCGCTCGCGACCATGACCTGCGCTCCCCGCAGTTGCGAGGGTTCAATCTGCAGGGCGCGCAGGTCAGATTCGCGAAGTTCTCCCGGATGCTTGCATTGATTGCACAAGCGCCGCACGAGCCGCTGCGCCATGATGGCGCGAATCGAAGACGCGACCAGGAACGGTTGCACTCCGATGTCGACCAGGCGCGCAATGGCCGAAGGGGAGTCGTTGGTATGTAGCGTACTGAAGACGAGGTGGCCGGTGAGGCTGGCGTTGGTGGCGATGCTGGCCGTTTCCATATCGCGAATCTCTCCGATCATGATGATGTTCGGCGCCTGGCGAAGGATGGAGCGCAAGGCTACCGGGAAGGTCATACCGACGTCGTTGTTGACCTGCACCTGGTTGATGCCGGTCATTTGATATTCCACCGGCTCCTCCACCGTGATGATCTTACGGTCAGGCTTGTTGATGTAATTGAGGCAGGCGTAGAGCGTGCTGGTTTTCCCCGAACCGGTCGGCCCGGTGACGAGGAGAATGCCATCCGGCAGACGAAGAAGACGCTCGAATGTTTCCTGGTCGTCGCTCAGGAATCCGAGCTCGGGCAGACCGAGCAGCAGACTCGACTTGTCAAGCACGCGCATGACGATGCTTTCGCCGTGGTTGGTCGGGACGGTGGAAACGCGCAGATCGATTGGCTTTTTGTGGATCCTCACCTGAATGCGTCCATCCTGAGGCAGACGCTTCTCCGCGATGCTCATCGAACCGGTCATGATCTTGAGGCGGCTGAGAATGGCGGACTGCAATCGCTTCGGCGGCGACTGCATCTCCTGCAGAACGCCGTCGATGCGAAAACGGACGCGGAATTTCTTGTCAAGCGGTTCGAGATGAATATCGCTCGCGCCCAGTTTGTGTGCCTCGACGATGAGCATCGAGACAAGCCGGATGATGGGCGCGTCGGCCTCATCGACCTGCGCATTGGCTAAGTCATCCGTGAACTCGAGGCCGAGATCGATATCCTCGCCAATTTTTCGCTGCAGAACGTCCACGGCTTCTTCCGCGGTGCCGTAGTATTTAATGAGCGCTTCTGTGATCTTATGAGGGCTGGTGCAAACCAGCTCCAGATCGCGCTGGAGAAGAAAGTTCAGACTGTCGATTGTATCGACGTCGAGAGGATCGCTGACCGCGACGACGAGTCCGGTCTCGCCAAATGTCACTGGCAGGACTTTGAAGCGACGCGCGTCCGCCGCGCTGATTTGCCGGATGACGTCCGGGGGGATGTTAACCGTGGCGACGTCCACCCAATGCATCTGGGCTTGCGCGGCGAGACTGCGGGAAATGTCGTCGGCGGAGACGACTCCGCCACGCACGAGATGATCGATGACGTTGTCGCTACCGTTCAGGCGCGCGCGGGCGTGGTCGATCTGTCGCGCGGAGACAAGGCCCGCTTCTTCAAGAATCTTGAGAACGTGATTTTGGTTATCGTGCACGGCGCGAAGGAGCTCGATAGCATAGCACCCAAGGGGGTTCCGCGGCCAGCTTCCAAATAGCCGAGGATGGTCGTCCGCCTACTCCACGGTCACGCTTTTGGCGAGATTACGCGGTTTATCCACATCTCGGCCCAGTTCGACCGCGAGATGATACGATAAGAGCTGCAGAGGAATCACTGCCAGCACCGGAGCGATGTAATCCGGCACTCGTGGGATCTCGATCACGTCGTCGGCCAGGAGGCGCAATTGTTTAACGCCTCCGCCGCTGGTGACAGCAATGACCGGGCCCTTGCGCGCCTTGACCTGCTCGATGTTGTTGATGTTCTTCGAGAGAACACCGTCTTCCGGGGCGATAAAAAGCGACGGTAAATCGGGGCGGACGAGCGCGATGATACCGTGCTTCAGCTCGGCGCTGGGGTGGCCCTCGGCGAAGAGATATGTGACCTCTTTCAGTTTGAGCGCGCCCTCAAGTGCGACGGGAAAATTAAACTGGCGGCCAAAAAAGAGCATCCCGTCCGCGGCGGCATATTTGCGGGCAATCGAGTGAATGTGATCGCTTAGTTTTAAAACCGAACCGATTTGATCGGGCAACGCTTCCAGTGCTTCGATCACGCCAGAGCCTTGCGAGGTAGAAAGATGCCGCATGCGACCGAGGAGTAATCCGATCAAAATAAGGATCGTCACCTGGGAGGTAAAAGATTTGGTGGCGGCAACGCCAATTTCCGGACCGGCGTGCATGTAAACCCCGCCATCGCTTTCCCGCGCAATGGTGCTGGCGACGTTGTTACAAATGCCGAGGGTGCGATACCCTTTACGTCGACTTTCGCGCAGAGCACCGAGGGTGTCGGCGGTTTCGCCACTCTGACTAATGGCGATGACGAGGGTGTCGCCACTCATCGGCGTATTCCGGTGCCGGAACTCGCTGGCAAACTCCACTTCGACCGGAATGTTCGCGAGTTGTTCGATGAGATATTCTCCAACCAGCGCCGCATGCAGGGCAGTGCCGCAGCCGGTCAGGATGATGCGGTCAACGTTGCGCAATTCTTCCGCGGTCATGTTCAACCCGCCGAGCTTGGCGGTGCATTCTTCCGCATCGAGACGGCCGCGCAGAGCGTCGAGGACTGAATGTGGCTGCTCAAAGATTTCCTTGAGCATGTAGTGTGCGAAATCGCCTTTGCTGACATCTTCAGCGCCGAACTCGACTTTGCTGATTTCGTAACTGCCTGTCTCGCCCGCAAGGGAGCTGATTTCGAAACCGTCGCGGGAGACGGCGACAATATCGAAGTCGTTCAGGTAAACCGCGTCGCGGGTGTAGGCGACGATTGCGCTTACGTCGCTGGCGAGAAAATTCTCGTCCCGTCCGACGCCAAGAACGAGCGGTGAGCCGCGCCTGGCGCCTACAATGAACTCCGGAATGTCGGCATGGATTAGCGCGATCCCGTATGTCCCGATGACCTGCTTGAGAGCGGCGCGGGTGGCGTTGACCAGGCGCGCTTTGGAGTCGGGGCCGTCCAGTTGTTGATAGAGGCTACCAATGAGATGAGCGAGAACTTCGGTATCGGTCTCAGAAATAAACTCATGACCGCCTTCGCGTTCCAGCTGTTCACGCAGGGCTGCGTAGTTTTCGATCACACCATTGTGGACGAGCGCGAGCCGGCCGGTGGCGTCAAAGTGCGGATGCGCGTTTTCATCGGTAACTTTTCCGTGGGTCGCCCAGCGGGTATGGCTGATCCCGTATTGTCCTGCGGGCGGATGTTCGGTCATGAGCTGCGCCAGGTTGGCAATTCGGCCTGCACACTTCCGTGTCTCGATCCCGGCGCCGTTCACGATGGCGACGCCGGCAGAATCGTAACCGCGGTACTCCAGCCGCCGCAGCCCATCGAGTAGAATTGGGCCTGCCTCTGCTCGTCCAACGTATCCGACTATTCCGCACATTAGATTGAGCTGAGTATAGCATATTCGCGGCCGCACTTTCGGCGCCTTCCGCGCCGCGGGTGCGGTGATACCGCGCTAATTCTCCTCGCGCCGCAGAGCCGGTTGGGCTCTCCGGGATGCCGGCGGTTGTGCTAGGTTCTTTTCCATGCAGCCGACTTCGCTCCCGCCCGGCACGACCCAGCGCACCCTTGCGATCATCATGGGGGGAGGAGCAGGCACGCGATTGTTTCCCTTAACGAAAGATAGAGCGAAACCCGCCGTCCCTCTTGGAGGAAAATATCGACTCGTCGATATTCCGATCAGCAACTGCCTCAATTCCGGGATGCGCTCGATCTATGTGCTGACGCAGTTCAACAGCATGTCGCTGCATCGCCACATCCAGGCGAGCTA
>JBDTXE010000089.1:0-8147 GCA_040006335.1 Verrucomicrobiota bacterium
GTCGCGTAATGAAAAACGCGACTCTTCTTCTTTCACTTCTCGCGAGCGCGATGCTGACGAAGGATTCCATCGAAGGTGATGCCGGCGCTCCATTATTTTTCCAACTTTAGCATCCGAATTCTGAACTCTACCACTCGCTGCGCCCCTTGCCGAGCGTCGGAGCCGGCAAACTGCTGGAGCTCTGCCGAAAGACATCCTTTTCGCGAGTGAGCTTTTGAGACAGCGCAACCAAAGACTTTATAACGCGAGGGCCACTCCCACATGCACTACAAGAGTACATTGGCCACCAGGTGCGCTTTCGCCGAATCGCGTTCGTGGAAGATCAGATAATAACCCGGCGCGGCGATTTGAGCTGAGTTGAGCGCTCGCTGGGCGAAGCACACGTCCTGCAGTTGCCCTCGATTTTGAGTTGTCATCCGGCTATGCCGACGCTACGGCAGCGCGGTATGAATGTTTTGGGGGTGCCGGTCGAATTCATCCTATTCGCGTTGATGCTTGGTGGAGTTGCCATTTTTCATCATCACACCTTGCGCGTCTCGCTGCTCGGGCTGGCCGCGATTGTCTGTTATAAACTGGCATTCGTCGGATTCGAAGCCGGCCCGGGACTGAAAGGGCTGCTCGGTCAATTGGGTCACGAGTGGGTTATCCTGAGCAACCTGCTCTTCCTCCTAATGGGTTTTGCCCTGCTCGCAGATCACTTTGAGAGCAGCCAGCTGCCGGCGCGTCTCCCGGAATTTCTCCCGCGAGATTGGAAAGGTGGCTTTGCCCTGCTCGGCTTGGTTTGGATTCTCTCGAGCTTCCTCGATAACATCGCGGGCGCCTTGATCGGCGGTGCGATGGCGCATCAGCTCTTCCGAGGCAAGGTGCACGTCGCCTTCGTCGCGGCAATCGCAGCCGCGGCCAATGCCGGCGGCGCGTGGAGCGTGATCGGCGACACCACCACAACGATGATGTGGATCGCGGGTATCGCGCCGCGCCGGGTACTTGAAGCTATCATTCCCGCGGCGGTCGCGCTCTTCATTTTCGGAATCCCCGCCGCGCGGCGGCAGCAAAAGCATTCGCCGATGATGGAGCCGCCGCTCGATCGCCCGGCGGTCGACTGGCTGCGTGTTTTCCTGGTCGCTATTGTTCTTGTCCTGACCATCGCCGTGAACGTGATCGTGAATCTGAAATTTCCCGCGCAAGCCGATCACTTCCCGTTCCTCGGGGTGGCTCTCTGCATAGGGTTGTTGGCTTCGGCTCCCTTCCGACGGCCGGATTGGTCCCTCCTGCCTGGATCTTTGCGCAGCTCAATCTTCCTTCTCGCCCTCGTCACCGCAGCCTCCCTGATGCCGGTGCAACATCTCCCATCGGCCTCCCTCAAGACGACATTCGCCCTCGGATTTCTCTCGTCCGTCTTCGATAACATCCCCTTGACCGCGCTGGCGCTAAAACAGGGCGGCTACGATTGGGGGTATCTCGCCTACGCCGTTGGTTTTGGTGGTTCGATGATCTGGTTCGGCTCGTCCGCCGGCGTGGCACTGTGCGCGGTTTATCAAGATGCCCGGTCGGTGACCCAATGGCTGCGCAGCGCCTGGTGGATCATTCCCGCATATGCCGTCGGCTTCGTGGCGATGCTCGCCATTTGGCCATGGCATCCTGACGCGCCGGCGACAGCTGCCAGCGTCCCCGTTTCACTGACTCGGTAAAAAGCGGGGAACCGCCTGCGATCAACGCTGAGCGCGGCCGGCTGGTTCGGCTTCTGGAGGATTCTCGGCCCGATGGGACTTATCCAACAGCATGCCCCAGAGGCCATTGAAGGGATGCACTTTATCGGTCGGCTGCCCTTGGTGAATCAGCGGACGATTTTCATTGGCCCACTGGAAGATTGAGCCTTCAAGGTTTTTTACCTTGAGATATCCCGCGGCGCGGAGCTTCTTCGCCATGGCCGCAGAACGATATCCGACGGAGCAATAGGTGACGATCGGCTTGTCTTTTGGAAGCCCGAGCTTTGAAACGTCGGAATCGGGCTCGACCCGCGTGGCGCCAGCGAGGTGACTTATCTCAAACTCAGCCTGTGTGCGCACATCGAGCAGCAAAAGTTTTTCGTGCGGCGCTTTGTTCAAAGTCTCTGCCAGTTCGGAGGTTTGCATCCGGGGGACGTCGGGGAATTCGCTCCGAATTTTTGAATTGATCAATCTCCAGCCGACGCTTCCCGCGAGAAGCGGTGAGGTTCTGGCCATGAGCGCCACCAGCAGGACGGTGAGAGTTTTCTTCATTGCTCGAGTTGGGAGGCTGGTCTGGGGACTCGCTCCGGGATTTCTCCATCGGGCAATCGCCAGGCGCGCTGGTGCCGGAACGGGAGGAGAAAGAGTTTGCCGAAGGTAAGCTCCCCTTCGTCCCGGTAAGCGGCTACGCCGATGGTGAGCTCATCCTGTGGCACGTCGAGGCGCAGGGTTCGGTGAAGACGATCCCACCAGCAGAAAACGGTGCCCCAATTCGAGTTTGTCTCGCGCTGAACGATGGAATGGTGGGTGCCATGCATCCGCGGAGTGACGAGGACGCAATTGAGAATCCGTTCCAGATTAATGGGCAACCGCCAGTTCGAATGCTGAAACTGATTCGCGACGCTGAAAAGGATCTCGTAAATGGCCAAGGTCCAGATGGATAGCCCCAGCACACCGACCACCGCCACCCGGAAGAAGATCGAAAATACTACTTCACCGAGATGGAACCGGCTGGCGGTAGTGACGTCCATATCGAGATCGGTGTGATGCACATTATGAAAGCGCCAAAAGAACGGCGCCAGATGCATGCCCATATGCCACCAATAATAGGCGTAATCATAGAGCGCCACCCCCGCGACAATGGAGATGATCCCAGGAATTGGCAGCCAGTGAAACAGCCCGAAGCGATGCTGGCTCGCCCAGATCGAGACGACGAACGGAATGGGGACGAGAATGAGACGGGAGACGAGGAGCCCGGGCGCGGCGAGGATTCCATTGCGGGCCAGTCGCCGCAAAACGGAGAAATGCTGGCGTCGCAGCGGCCATCTCCATTGCAGGAAGAGCAACCCCAGCAGAATCACGAGGAAAACCGGGCCGAGATTCTCGAGGAGCGGGTTGTGAATTGGCATTTTCATCGCGACAGACGTGCTCGTGACCGCTCGAAGTTATCAGTGGCTTAGGCGCCGATCGACGGCGTAGGGAAAAATGTCGGGCCAGTCCCCCGCCCGATGTTTCTCCTGCATTTCCCGCCAGAATTTAGGGTGAAACAAATCACCGTGTCGCTCCATCAATTTCGCCCGTGCCTGCTCCGGGAAGGCAAGGAACCGCGGAAATTCCTCCGGAAAAATATCATTTTCCCGCACCGAAAACCAAGGCTCGGCTGACATCTCTTCTTCGTAAGTTCGAGACTGCGGCAGTTCGCGGAAGTTACAATCGGTCAGGAAACAGAGCTCGTCGTAGTCATAAAAAACGACGCGGTTGCGCCCGGTGAGCCCGAAGTTCTTCGTCAGCAAATCGCCCGGGAAGATGTTGGACGCCGCCAAATCTTTGATCGACTGGCCGTAGTCGCAGGCGGCGGCAATATTGGAATCCGTATCCGCGTCCGCGAAAAACAGATTCAAAGGGCGAACCCGGCGTTCGACATAGCAGTGCGCGATGAGAACGTCGTCGCCATCAAACCGAACGGTGGCGGCAGCGTGGCTGGTAATTTCCTCGAGAAAGGCCTTATCAAAGCGGACGCGGGGAATGCGCAGGTGCTCAAATTCGTAGGCTTCGACGAGGCGACCGACGCGATCGTGCTCAAAGACGAGTTTGTAACGGCGCATGACATCGGAGCGGTCGCTCTCTTTCGGTGCGTCGAACCGGTCCCGGATCAGTTTGAAAACCACTTCGTAACTGGGGAGGGTGAAGACAATCATGACCATCCCCCGGGTGCCCTTGGCCTCGACGAAAGTGTCGTGGGAGTGATCGAGGTGCCGCTTGAAATCGCGATAAAATTCGGTCTTGGCGTGGCGGTTGTAACCGATCGCATTGTAGAGATCGGCCAGACGTTTCGTCGGCATTAATTCCCGGAGCCAGCGGACGAGCCGAAACGGACATGGGGCGTCGACGTGAAAAGGCGCGCGGGTGTAGGAAAAAAGGATGGCCAGATCCCCCTCGCCTAAAAGAAGGGCGTCCAAAGTAATGCCACGAGCACCGGGATGGAGCAGACAGAATGCAATCGGAACGGTGACGTCATCGCCCAGGCCGCGTCCGACGATGTAGGCGCCACGTCCGCGATAAAACACCGCGGTAATTATTTCGAGCGCCTTCAGTTTCGGGGCTACCGCGAGCAAGCGATCCGCTGCCGCCTGGATGGCCGAGCGAAGGTCGTGCCATGACTCTAGCGCGGAGCCGCCGGCGTTTTTATCAGTGAGTAACCGCAGGATCAACTCGGGCAACGGTGCGCCGGTGTAGATTCGCGCGATTTCAGCCTGCTCGCCCGCCGGCGTGTCAAAATCGGTATCGACGAACTCTATCTCCTGGTTCACGCCCTCGGTGGTGAACACCCGGCGGGTCAGCGAATTAAAGAAGCTTTCGGCGATTTCCCAGCGATTCGAGCGGGCAATGAGCGCGGAATAGACCGCCTTGATGGCAGTCCAGATGGATCGATCTTCCAGGCGAGAACCCATCAGGTCGCGCACCCGCGCGGTGGCACCGTCCACGACAGAGGAATAGAGACGCAGGCGTTCCCGCGCGTCGCCAAAACTTCGATTCCATTCACGTGAGCGGAACCGGGCGCTGCCCCGGCGCGTCATTTCATCAAACCGTCTTTCGTATTCGACAAAAGCATCCCGCGCGCTCTCAGCGCACAGCGTGGCCAGCCGGCTGGCAGTCAGCGGGGGTGGCACGGAGGAATCAACTTCGCTCAAGATTGCTATGCTCGCCGCAGTTCGCTCAGTGTCGACTTGTCACTTCCCCAGGTGCCAATTCATACCAGCCATCAGGCCACTCGTGCGCTGCCGTTTGCATCGGACCAGGCTGCAAGATTGATTCCAACACGTTTGCCGTTTTCGAGGACGTTCCCGTTCATCAGATCGCGATAGTAATCGGTCCATCCCCTCTCCGGCGAGCGCGCGTAACCGTGCAGCTCGGCCCCATCCGCGTCGCGCTCAGGCATGACCACGCCGCGCTGGCTAAAATGATGGCAGACGCCATGGAGCCATTCGTGCAACCACACTTCGCCCGGAACTTCTCCACGCCAGGCGGAGGTGGGAGCGTTGGCCACCGCGGCATACGTAGCACCGTTGGACCAGGCACTCGCTCCCATACCCAGGCCCCAAGCCTGACATTTCACTGATGTCTGGGCGACGAAATCATGCTGCGGCCAGAAAACAAAGATGGAATCGTAGGTGCCCGCGCGGGCCCGCCGGTCGAGCTCCCGGCGGGTATCGTCGGGCGATGGCCACCATTCGTCCGTCCCGCGGCGGGTGAGCGATCGCAAAGCTCGTTCGGCGTTTTCGATCACGGGCGCAATCGTGACGTTCCCGTCAGTGAGCTCGCGGACGAGCTGCGGAAACCCGGCAAAGGATTCCACGGCATCGGCCATGTCACGCCCGGTGGCGAGGTGATGAAAACGACGGCGGGGCGAAGGCAATCGCACCCGGAGCTCAGAATAAAGCAGCAGTAGCACTTTCCAGTTCGTCATCGCACGCGTCCCCCAGCAGCACTATTGAACACCGCTCCGCGCCTTAATGTCGAACTTCACACTCATGCGTATTCTCGTCGTTGTTTGCCTTTCCGCCCTGATTGCTTCGGCGCCGGCGGAGACTCCGGATCCATCTCCTACCGCCACCGTGCCGGCAGCTGCGGCCGAGCCGGGGAAAGACGTGGTTCACGCCCTCAACAACGCCTTCGCGCGAGTGTTTGAGACTGTCGCCCCGAGCGTCGTGATCATCGAGGTCTCGAAGAAAGATGATGGGAATGAGTTCTCAAATTTCGATGATCTTTTCTTCCAAGGCCAGCCCGATGAGGACTCGCCCGCGCCTCGAGCGCCGCGCCGCTCCCAGCCGGTGCAGAGCGAAGGCTCCGGTTTCATCGTCCGCGCCGATGGCTACATTTTCACCAACTTTCACGTGGTAGAGGCGGCGGAGAAGATTTCCGTCAAGCTGAAGGATGGGCGGGAGTTTCCCGCGAAAGTAGTCGGCACCGACGAGAAGACGGACGTGGCGGTGATCAAAATCGAGGCCACCGGTTTGCCGGTGGTGGAAATGGGCGACAGCGACGCGGTCCGCGTGGGGCAATTCGCCTTTGCCATCGGTGCACCGTTCAAGCTCGACTACACCTTTACCTACGGGGTGGTAAGCGGAAAAGGCCGGAGCAAGCTTTTGAGCAATGGCGGCTACAACATCTCCGATTACCTGCAGACCGACGCCTCGATCAATCCGGGCAACTCCGGCGGGCCGCTCTGCGATATCGACGGGAAGGTGATCGGGATGAATACCCTGATCAATGGATTGAATCGCGGGCTCGGGTTCGCCATTCCGAGCAACCTCGCCAACGAGATCGGGCTGCAGTTGATCGACGGCAAAAAAATCGCGCGCCCCTGGCTGGGCATTCGCATCGAGACGCTGGGTGAAAATCCTGATCTACGTGATTTGTTTAAAGGCCTCGATCACGGTGTCATCGTCCGGACGATTGAAAATGACGCGCCCGTTTCCCGCAGCGACCTGCATCCGGGAGACGTCATCATCAAAGTCGACGGCGCGCCGGTGGCGACGGACTCACAACTGCAACATGAAATTCTGAAGAAAAAGATCGGGCAGGCAGTCAAGCTCACCGTCTGGCGCAAAGGGCAGACGATCGAAATCCCGGTGACCACCGGTGAATTGCCAAACGAAATCGCCCGTGCCTCTAACGAGAACGCGCCGCCAAACCCGTCGCGGCCCGAGGAGATCGGCAAATTGGGATTGCAGGTGCAGGACATCGCCAAGGAAATGGCGGATCGTCTTCATCTGGGCGACGTCCATGGCGTCATCGTGACGGACGTGGCGGATAGCAGTATCGCCTCGGCGCAGGGCATCGAGCGCGAAGATGTCATCACCGAAGTGGACGGAAAGTCGGTGACCGACGTGAAGAGCTTCCGGGAGGCCCTCACCCGGGCAGACCCGAAGCGTGGGGTCCTGCTTTACCTCGACCGGAAGGGAAACAAGACCTTCGCCGTCCTCAAGGCGGGATAAGGAAAAGCGGCAAATCGCACCGGAATTCACCAGCGCGATTTGCCGCGAACGTTTTTCCTCTCGACGCCTAGGCGGTGTTACCGCGAGCGCCGAGCACTAAGAGCACCACGCCTCCCACCAAACACAAGCCGCTAACGACCGGTGGAATGCTGAAGCCATGTTCCTCATGGTGCGCGATCTCGACCGGCCCAATCTGAGCGTCCTTCTTCTTCGTGGAAACGCCAATGCCGCCCATGGCGAAGCCAATGATCCCCACAATAATGAGAAGGATACCGACGATCCCGAGAGGCTTCATCGTGATCGAACTAGAGCGAACGTCGTCCGCCAACCAGATTGATAATCAGGATGACGACTGCAATCACGAGCAGAATATGGATGGCGCCACCGAAGGCATAGCCACCCAAGAATCCGAGCAGCCAGAGCACGAGTAGAATTACAAAGATAGTCCAAAGCATAACGAAGTTCCTCCTGTTGAATTTATTCTGGTTCGAATGACGAGGGATAATTGCGCTTAAAGATTTTGTCTAGCAAGCTTTTTTCCCGATCCAGCGGCACTGTGGCGGCGACGGATACGAAGGGAAGTTGTCGTAAAGAAGCGGCGCCCCGAAGCGCTGGCGCGAGGGGTTTCAGAGCGGCAAAGTTGGATTCGTCCAGTCTCTTGGTATTCTTGGCCGGTGACTGAAGGAGAGGCGCGTCGCAAAATAAATTCGTTGCGCGACGAAATCGAAGCGCACAACCGCCGCTACTACGAGGAAGCGGCGCCGGTCGTGAGCGACGGCGAATACGACGCCCTTTATCGCGAACTGCAGCAGCTGGAGAGCCGTTACCCCCAGTATGCCCGGGCCGATTCACCCACCCAACAGGTCGGCGGACAGCCGCTGTCGCGGTTTGAGCATGTCACCCATCGGGTGCCGATGTTGAGTCTGGACAACACCTACTCGGA
>JBDTXE010000090.1:0-8091 GCA_040006335.1 Verrucomicrobiota bacterium
CGCGGAAGGATCAAGTTTGCCGCCGGCGGCGTTGATGCGCTGCACTTCGGAAACCGGCACGCTGCTGCTGCCATGCATGACGATCGGAACCGGCGGGAGGCCGGCAGCTTTTAATTTGTCGCGGATGCCTTCGATCACTTCGAAGTGCAGTGACTGCTGCCCCTTGAATTTATACGCGCCGTGGCTGGTGCCGATCGCCGCCGCCAGGGAATCGCATTTCGTTTGTTTGATGAATTCCACCGCCTCTTCCGGATTTGTGAGACAGGCGTGTTTTTCGTCGACGGAAATATCTTCCTCCACGCCGCCCAGCATCCCAAGTTCCGCTTCGACGCTGATCCCTTTGGCGTGCGCGCGATCGACCACTCGCCGGCTGATGGCCACGTTTTCCTCGAACGATGCATGGCTGGCATCAATCATCACCGAACTATAAAATCCGGAAGCGATACAATCGTAGCAGGCTTCCTCATCACCGTGATCCAGGTGGACGGCGTAGATGGCGTCCGGAAACATTTCCTCCGCGGTGCGAATCATAGCTTCGAGCATCCGCTTGTCCGCGTATTTGCGCGCGCCTTTGGAGAGCTGAATGATGAAAGGCGCGCGACTCTGAACGTTGCCCTGAAACAACCCGAGGAGCTGTTCCATGTTGTTAATGTTATAGGCGCCGACGGCAAATTTGCCGTAAGCCACGCGGTAGAGTTGGTCGGTAGTGACGATCATGATGTGTTGGTAAACCGGAAGTCGGAGAAATTATCGTGCTTCGGCAGAATGCAAAAGCGCTAATCACCATCCGCCGCCGGGAGGGCGATGCTGACCGAGGTGCCGTGCGTATCCGAATCGATATCGAGACGCCCGTTGTGATCGAATACCGTCCGCTTGACGATCGGCAGACCCAGACCCATGCCGCGTGCTTTGGTGGTGCAGAAGGGAGAGAAAACCTTGTCCTTCATCTCCGGAGCGATGCCGCGCCCATTGTCGTGCACGGTCAGCAGGACCGCGCTAGCCTTCCCCCCTTCCTGGATCGACTTCGCCGAAAGCGTAATGCGCGGCTTCTTCTGGCCGGTGACTGCCTCCGCCGCATTGGCAATCAAATGAGCCATCGCCTCCGCGAGAGCGTTTTCGTCTCCCAGGATCTTCGGCAAGTCGGACGGTAACTCCGCCTCGACCGCGACCCCGCCGTTAACGCTGAATTCCGTGCGCGCGATCTCGAGGCCACGTTTCACCGGCGCCCGGACGTCCAGGGGCTTCATATTCAGCTCCGCGGGATGGGCGAAGGAATTGATCTGCGTGATGATCTTGTCGAGCCGATCGACTTCCTGCACCACGATTTTGTTGAAATCCGTCCGAAAATCGGCGTCATCAAAACGCTCCGGCAAAAGTTGCGCAAAGGTTTTGATTGCCACCAGCGGATTGCGGATTTCGTGCGACATGCTCGCCGCCAGGTCTGTCCAGAATGCGGCGCGCTCCACCAGGTCCTGTTTTTGCCGTAGGTTTTCTTCCTGCGTTAGGTCGTGAATAACCGCGACCGCTCCGAGTGGCGTGCGCTGATCTACCAGTCGTCGGGTTTCCACCGCAAGTGATCGGCGAGTCCGCGGATCCACCCATTGTTCGGCCGGCAGGTGAGCGGAGGCGTCCAAGGTCTCGCGCAAGAGACCAGCCAGCCGCGCGCCGGCCGCCTCGATCGGGCGATTCAGCGCCTCTTCTGCCGACACGCCCAGAATGGTTTCCGCGGGCGGATTAAACCAGCGAATCATGCCCTGATCGTCGATGGCGACAATGCCGGGAGGAATTGATTTCAGGAGCGCTTCTGCGAGCGTTTTCTGAAGCGTTATTTCTTCATAGAGCAGCGCGTTTTCGAGCACGGTGGAAACGTGTTCGGCCAGCATCATCAGACCTTCGAGATCGCCTTGAGCAAAAGGTTGTCCGGTCAAACGGTGCCCAAAGAAAAGCCAACCCATGATGCGCCCGCGGGCATGCAGCGGGACGATGACCTCAGCTCCAAAGGTGTCGAGTGCACGTCGCAGCAAATTCCGTTGCGTGTGGTCGGTGATGTGCGGGAGGTTGGAGCGAGCGATAAGATGCGCCTGCGTCTCGAACCAGCGCACGAGGGAATCGCGTTCGCCGTAAGTAAACTCGTATGTCTCCGGCAGACACCGCAGACCCGCGCGCAACCGGTAGCGACCGCCGGCGCGAATGCGCGCGAAGATCCCCACTCGGGCTACTCTGGCTGCGTCCGCGATAGCTTCCGCGATGCTCGTGAGCAGCGCGTCCACGTTGTCGACCCGGCGAAAAACGCGTGGAAACCGGAGCATCGGCCAGGATGACCGCGGTTCTCGTTCCTCTGTCTCGTAGCGCTGGCTCCCGGTCACTCGCTCGGGCTGCGGTCGCTCCCGCAGGTCGCGGTTTTCCTCCCTCAGCTTGAGGAAGTCGAAGGCGCGGCCGATTAGCGCCTGGAAGCGTCGACGATCAAGCTGGAGATCGTCGGCGGCGTAAATTTCGGATTGTTCCGCATCGCGCAGCGGGTCTGAGCGCGGTGTCCCCAGCGCAATAATGAGCGACTCGGGCCATTCGCGCTGCACCTGGTCCATCAATTCGCGACAGTCTTTGGCGCGCAAATCCATCAACAGCAGAGCAGGAGACGTCTGCTGCAGCACCGCTTCGAGGCGATCCGCTTCCGCGACATGGCGCGCCTCGGTCATCGTGCGCAGGAAGGCTTTGACGCGCCGGAAAAGGTCCGCGTCTTCGCTGTATAAAATGCAGATGGGGGGGAGCGTCACGCGGCCGCGACCTCCTCCTTGAATCGCACTAACGGAAGATAGATGTGGAACACCGTCCCCTTGGCGAGTTCGCTTTCTACGTCGATCTGGCCGCCATGTTCCTGGATGATTCCGTGCACCACTGATAAGCCCAGCCCCGTTCCATAATCCTTCGTGGTGAAGAATGGGTCAAAGACATGCGGGATATCCTCGAAGCGAATTCCTTCCCCGGTATCGCAAACGCATATCTGTAAAATCTCGTCGCTGGCGTCTTCTCCCGCGAGGTGGGATACCACTGCGTCCGCCGCTACGATGCTTGTTCTGACGGTGAGTTCACCCCCGTTCTTCATCGCATCCATCGCATTGAGGAAAAAGTTCAGAAAAACCTGCTCGATCTGGTCGGCGTCAGCTCGAATCGTGTCGACGTCGGCGTCCCAGACGCGCGTCAGTTTGATCTCCCGTTGATAAAGCCGATGTTGCACTAGGAGAATCGTTTTCTCCAACACCTCGTGCACATGCATGGGCTGCAGCAGCGGTTTGGCTGGCCGGGCGAAACGCAGCAGCTGGTTCACCAGCGAATCGATCCGATCGATCTCGTGTACGATCAGAGTCGAAAACGTTTCCCGGAAGTCTGAGTCATCGTAGCGATCGGGCAGAAGCTGAGAAAAAGTCTTGATCGAAACCAAAGGGTTTTTGATTTCGTGGGCCATGCCGGCGGACAAGGTGCCCAGACTGGCCAGGCGGTCGCTACGCCGGATTTGCTGTTCCAGTCGCTTCAGGGCCGTGATGTCAGTTACGACCATGAGAGCCCCCAGCAGTTGACCATCCTGGCCATGGAAAATAGAGCTACTGGCTCGAGCAAAGACACTGCCAGAAGCTAGGCGTAGAGTTACTTCGCAATTCTCGCGACGCTCCCGGGAAGTCAAAGTATTTTCGATTACCTCTCGCAAAGGTCCCGGTAGCTCCCGAACGGTCCCGCGCACTGCTGAGGTAGCGGATAGGCCAGTGATCTCTTCCGCCTCATGGTTGAACACAATAATCTGCCCATCTGCGTCCGCGGCCACCACCCCGGTAGTTAGGTTTTGTAGTAAGGTCTCGTTGTAGATGCGCGCATTTTGGACTTCAGTGAAAAGTTTTGCATTTTGAATTGCGACAGCGAGCTGACCGCAAAGTACCTGGAGGGCATTCTGTTCCACATTTCCGTAAATCCTGCCGGAAATTCGAGGGCCTATTACCATTACGCCAATAAGTTGCTCCCGCGAGAGAATGCCTATCGCCGCCGCCGCGTTGAGTGCTTGCAGACGCTCGCGGATCGCTACGGTTTCCAGTGTCTCGCGACGACGAGTTAGCTCATCTAGCACCACAGGTTGACGATCTCGCTCAAGCCAGCGAACCAGCATTTCATCGCGTGCCAAGGTCACGCCACTTTGAACTGAGGTATCGCCAAGCGAGTATTCCGGTCTCAGCTCATCCCGGGCAGCCAAATAGACAGTCAGGCTTTCGGGACCCAAAGCTTCAGTGATTGTCGTGCCGAAGCGGCGGAGTAACTCTGGCAGAGTAGTTACCGACTGAAGGATCGTGGTAGCTTTGCTGACTGTTTTCCGAAAGTCGAGCCCGCGAGTCCCGACGAACAACTTATCAGCGAAAGTCTGCGATACGCCGCGCGCTGGCGCCATGGCGAAAGCGACGACAATAGCTGCGATGAACGACCCCATCGAGCCGGCATTAGAAGAAATTGGTCTTAGGGCAGAGGTAAACAACCACCAGACGAACGTATAAAGACTGGCGAGATATAGAACAAGTAGAGCGTAGGAAACGGCTCGTCGCAGAAAGAACCCCACTTCCATGATCTTTCGCGTAGCGATGCCGTAGGCGATCACCAGACTAAAAAACACGATCCTGAACGGAGCAATCCAGATGAGTCGCGTCCTGTCTATAACAAAGCCAACACCAAAGGCGATGAGAAGAAGCCCAAGACCGATAGCCTCACCTACCAGAATGAAGGACAATTCTGCGCGCGCGGTGCTGGTAGACTGCTTTAACGCTTTTAGATAATTGAAGAACAGCAGCCCAGTAGCTCCTAAAAAGTAAGCGATGTAGATGACGATGCCGCTGCCGTAATGCGGCACTAAGGAAGTGATGCCTGTAAGCGTGTTTGCGGGCAACGAGACGGAACGTAAGAATAACGACGTCTGGCAAAGGCAAACGATTCCTGCCGTTCCCAGAAGCCAGAAAAGCGATCGGCCAATAATTTCTCTCCATCCCCCCTCTCGCTTGGTAATCGAAAGCCTGAGGAGATTCAAAATGCACAGAATCGTCACCCCGGCGCCGGATGCCTGACGCACGCAGAATTCCGCAATGGCGACGCTCGTTGTCGAAAGGCCATAGTGCAGGGTGGCGAGCCACGCGCCGATGGCGATCGAAAGGAGGAGAAAGCATTGATTAGATTCGCGACGTGGATTGGCTAAGAAAACGAGTACCCCGAGCGTCAACTGAACGCCGAGCGCGACCAGGGACGGTGAGACGAACGATTGAGTCATGGGCTGGTAGGAGAGAGGGTAAGACCTACTACCATGCTACTGGCGCTACCACCGAGGCCCCGAACGTTGATAAGGGCTCGATTAAGCCTCGCCTTTCTTGGACGATTGGGCACCACGTCAATATCACACTCGGGATCTTTAGTTTGGTAGTTCGCGGTGGGAGCGAGCATCTGATCCCGGAGGCTGAGGGCGCAACTAATCAATTGAAACGGGCCACCGGCAGCGAGAGGATTGCCAGTTACCGCTTTGATGGAAGTAATCGGCATCGAATCGGCTTGTGGGCCGAAGACACATCTAATAAATCGAACTTCAGCGGCATCCAAATAGGGATCGCCCGGCCCATAAGCGCAGACCCAGTCAATGTCGGACGGCCGGCAATCCGCATTGGCCAAGGCGAGCTTCATCGAATCGATCAAACCGGAGCCCGGTTCTTCCGGATTGAGGTCTCGTTGCGCGGAGAATCCGAGAATCTCCATATAATTCTTGGCGGAACGCGCCTGGGCGGATTCGAGATTCTCCAGAATCAATACGCCCGCGCCTTCAGCGAGCACGCCGGACTGCCGCTCAAGGTCAAAGGGCCGGCTGGCCGTAGCAGGGCTTCCGTTGGAATGAGTTGTGAGGCCACTGGCCAGAAAGCTAGCCGCGGCCAGCGGAGTGATCGGGGCGTCCGCTCCTCCAGCGACAGCCAACTCCGCGTCGCCGTTTCGAATCAGCCCGGCGGCCAGCGCGATCGCGTCCAGACCGGAAGGACATGCCGAAGAGACTGTCACGGCGTTGGCATAGCGTCCCAAACGATCGGCGATCAGGTTCGCCGGTGCCTGAGGCTTGGAGGCGCTCAATGCGCTGGGCGAGACGCGATCTGGCCCCGGTCCGTTCACTTGATGAAACACTTTTTCAATCACGTCGAGCGCGCTGGTGCTGACGCCAATAATGACGGGAGTGGGAGTTGGGAGGGTAACAGTCGGCGAATCAAGACCGGCGTCTTTAAGCGCGAATAATGCCGCGGCGTATGAGAGTTGGGTGTGGCGCGCCATCCGCCGTGGCTTGAGCTTGGGCTCGATGTATTCGTTCGGATCGAAGTTCTTTACCTCACCCGCAACGCGGCCTTTGAATTTGGACGCATCGAAGAGGGTGATCGGGCCGATGCCGCTTCGGCCGGCAAGAAGGGACTCCCAGAAAAGGTCGAGGCCGATCCCGTTCGCTGCCAGGACGCCCATGCCAGTAACGACAACGCGATTACGTTTCAGCATCCTTTAAGGTGTGCGCAATCGGGTAAGCTTCGGACAGCGTGCTCTTGCCGGATGGGAATAATATTTCTCCACTCCCATCGCGACGCGCTCATTCTAGAATCTCTGAGGCATGCAGTCATTACATTTTTTGTCCTTGTTCCTACCGCTTCATCACAAAAATTAAACTTATTCACAAGATCATCTTGCATGCCCCGCCTTTTTATTTCAGGGTCGCGCCTCGTTGGGGCAAAGCATTCCCGCGCAGCCGTTTTCCTCTCTGAGCGGCACGCGCCTAGCTGCGTTGCCTCTCCGGTTTCACATGCCCTCCACTGCCGACCAAGCGAAGATTCTAATTATCGACGATGAAATGGGGCCGCGCGAAAGTCTGCGCATGCTCCTGAAGCCGAGCTACCAGGTGCACACCGCCGAAAATGTCGAGAGCGGTATTCAGCTACTGCAAGAGAAGCAACCCGACACCATCGTGATGGATATCCGCATGCCGGGAGTGAACGGCATCGATGGCCTGCGCCGCATCCGCGAAATCGATCCGCATCTATCCGTGATCATGCTTACCGGTTTCGGAGCGCTTGAGACCGCCCAGGAAGCGTTGCGGCTCGGCGCGAACGATTACATCAACAAACCATTCGACGCTGTGCAAATGCGCGATGTCATCAGCCGCAACGTAGAACGCACCCGTTCTTACCGGCAGGGCGTGGAAGCGGCGGACGAGATCAGGGAATTGAATTCGCGTTTGATGACGGAGCTGGCGAAGAAGGAGCGTCTGGCCTCGCTCGGTCAGGCTTCGGCTGAATTCGTCCACGATCTTAGCAATCCGCTCACCATCGTTTGGGGTTACGTCCAGATTTTGGCGAAAAAACTCGAGCAGGCCGAAGCGGCGAAAGCCGAGGGTAAAAGTGAGGCGCAGAAACCCGGTTCATCGCGAGAGCTGAACATCATCGAACAAAACGTCCGGCTCTGCCGTGAACTTCTCACCATGTGGCAGAGCTACGGCAGCGGTGACGGTGCCAAGCCCAAGCCGATTTCAGCCTCGAAAATCGTCAGCGATGTCGTCAAAGGAACGGGCGGGATGGCGGTGCAGCATGGCGTGGACTTGAAAAGCGAAATTTGCGACGACGAATGCAACATCCTCGGCGACGCCACGCAGCTCACCCGCGCGATTCAGAACGTAATCGTCAATGCGATTCAGGCTTCGGCCGAGAAGAACGCGTCGGTTTCGGTGAGTTGCCTGCAGAAGGATTTCTACGCCGATATCTGCATCCAGGACGGCGGAGACGGTATTCCGGATGCGGTCATGGCCAAAATCTTCGATCCCTATTTCACCACCAAGCAGAGCAAGAGTGGCACGGGTCTCGGGTTATATATCACGAAAAAGGTGATCGAAGATCATCAGGGATCGATCAGGGTGGATAGCACGCCCGAGACGGGGACGACCTTCACCTTGCGTTTGCCGTTGATCACCGGCTGAGTTTCGCTTGTCAGCAGCCGGTCAATCCGTTTTGTTGCGGCGTGCCGTCCGCTTACCGGGTCAGCCCGCTATTTCTGATCCGC
>JBDTXE010000091.1:0-8091 GCA_040006335.1 Verrucomicrobiota bacterium
CGTAGGCATCGATCCGGCGGTCGCGCAGGAAAGGCCAATGGGTGCGGTGCTCATCGACTTTCTTCCAACGCACCGTGGCCGCAATAACCTCCTCCTGATCGACCGACCCTTGCGCGAGAATCTCGCCACTCGGCGCAGAGATGAAACTCTGACCCCAGAATTCGATCCCAGCTCCGCCAGCGGGCGCCTCATGGCCGACGCGGTTGATCGCGCAAACGAAGCACCCATTGGCAATGGCATGGCTGCGTTGCATCGTTTGCCAGGCGGAAAACTGGGCCGCGCCATATTTTTCCTTTTCGCTCGGATGCCAGCCGATGGCAGTCGGATAAAACAAAATCTCGGCTCCACGCAACGCGGTCAGCCGCGCGGCTTCCGGATACCACTGGTCCCAGCAGACGCAGACGCCGACGTTACCGCGCTGCGTTTTCCAGTTCTGGAAACCGAGATCGCCCGGGGTAAAGTAAAACTTTTCGTAGAACGCCGGGTCATCCGGAATGTGCATCTTGCGATATTTTCCGAGAAGCTTCCCATCCGCATCGATGATGGCGGCGGTGTTATGATAAACGCCCGCGGCCCGTTTCTCGAAAAGCGACGCCACGATCACGATCGCCTTTTCGCGGGCCAGTGCCGTCAGCGCCTCGGTCGACGGTCCGGGAATGGACTCCGCTAACGAGAAATAGGAATGATCTTCGCTCTGACAAAAATACTGGGAGCGAAAAAGTTCCGGCAGGCAGACCAGCTGGGCGCCCTCCTCGGCCGCGCGCGTGATCCAGCGCAGCGCCTGCGCCATGTTTTCCGCCGGCTCCGGGCCGCAGCGCATCTGCACCAGCGCAACCCTGGTCTCAGCTTCGCTACTCACTTCGTCGCGCCCGCGGGGACAATCTCGATGCTATTAATCGTCACCCGCTCCGTCGGTTTGCTCTTGTTTCCGTCCGGGCCCATCACCGTGGGGGTGTCGCCGATGCGGTCCAGCACATCGAGACCCTTGGTTAGTTTTCCAAAGGTGGTGTATTTGTGATCCAACCGGTGCGTCGGCGCCAGGCAGATGAAAAACTGACAACTGGCGGTATCGGGAGCTTCCTCGCGGGCCATGGAAATAACCCCGCGCTCGTGTCCATGGTCATTGAACTCCGCCTTGAGGTTGTAACCCGCGGTGCCTTCGCCGTAATGGCTTTCCTTCGCGAGATCCTTGCTGTTGGGATCGCCGCCCTGGATCATGAAACCTTTCACGATGCGATGGAAGGTCGTGCCGTTGTAAAAGCCCGCGCGCGCTAATTTCTTAAAATTCGCGATCGTCTCCGGCGCCGCGTCTTTCCAGAACTGCAATACCATTTCGCCAGCGCTGGTCTTAATCACCGCGATTTCATCCCCGCCCTCGGTCGCCGTCTTCTCCTCGGCGTAGAGGGACATCAGCGAAAGGGAGGCGGCGACAAAGCCAAACCAAATTGTCTTCATCCTGACAAGTGACACGAAGCGGCAGGGGCGCAACTCGGGGCTCGCTTCCACGCAGGAATACGACCGCTATTTGGCGGCGTGATATTCCTGGAGCGTCCGCACGCGCAGCTTATTTTTTTGGAGGGAACGGATGCCGTAAACACTAGCCTGCGCCGCCCGCAGCGTGGTCATGATCGGAATTTTTTGCGCGATAGCCGCGTTGCGAATCGTAACTTCGTCCTCTCGCGGAATCTTGCCGCTCGGGGTGTTGATGATGAAACTAATATCGCCGTTCCTCACTCGGTCGAGAACGCTGGGGCGGCCTTCCCGCAGTTTGAAAACGCGCGTCACTGGAATTTCGGCGGCTTCGAGCGTCGCGGCCGTTCCAGTGGTAGCGATAATGCCGAAACCGAGCGCGACAAACTCGCGCACGACGGACAAAACCGACGCTTTGTCCGAGTCCTTGACGCTGACAAAAATATTTCCGCCCTTGGGCAACGCGGGCGGAGCGGCCATCTGCGACTTGGCGTAGGCGAGCCCGAGATCGGAATCGATCCCCATCACTTCACCGGTCGATTTCATTTCCGGGCCGAGAGCAATGTCCACTCCCTGATAGCGAAGATAGGGAAAGACCGCCTCCTTGACCGCGAAATGTTTAGGCAGCACTTCCTGGGTAAACCCAAGCTCCGGCAGCGTTTTCCCGACCATGACTTTGGCCGCCAATTTCGCCAACGGCACTCCGATCGCTTTGCTCACAAACGGCACCGTGCGCGAGGCGCGCGGGTTCACTTCCAGAACGTAAACATCCTTGCCTTTGACCGCGAACTGAACATTCATCAGTCCGCAAACCTTGAGCGCGCGCGCCATCGCCTTGGTCGCGGTTGAGATTTCCTCCAATACACTCTTCGTTAGCGAGAAAGTGGGAATGACGCAGGCGCTGTCGCCGCTATGAATGCCGGCCTGCTCGATGTGCTCCATGATCGCGCCCAGGACGACGGTTTCCCCGTCACTGATGCAGTCGACGTCCACTTCCATTGCATCCTCGAGAAAACGATCCACCAGCACCGGCCGATCCGGCGAAACGTCGATCGCACTCTGCATGTAGCGGCAGAGATCGGCGTCGTTGTAGACCAATTCCATGGCCCGGCCGCCGAGGACAAAACTCGGTCGAACGAGAACTGGATAACCAATCCGATTGGCGATGGTAACGGCTTCGTCCACGTTTACGGCCGAACCACTCGGGGTTTGACGGAGCCCCAGGGTATCGAGCATGGCGGCAAACATTTTGCGATCTTCGGCCGTCTCAATGCTCTCCGGTTGCGTGCCGAGAATGGGAACGCCCGCCGCCTTTAAACCGTTCGCCAGATTCAACGGAGTCTGGCCGCCAAACTGCACCACCACGCCTTCCGGCTTTTCCTGCTCATAGATATTGAGCACGTCCTCCAAGGTGAGCGGCTCAAAATAGAGCTTGTCGCTGGTATCGTAATCGGTGGAAACGGTCTCTGGATTCGAGTTCACCATGATGGTCTCGAACCCAAGTTCGCGCAGGGCGAAAGCGGCGTGAACGCAGCAGTAGTCGAATTCGATTCCCTGGCCGATGCGGTTTGGGCCGCCGCCGAGAATCATGATTTTGCGTTTCGCGCTTTCTCTGCGCTCGTTTTCCGTCCCGTAGGTGGAGTAATAGTAGGGCGTGTAAGCTTCGAATTCCGCCGCACAGGTGTCGACCAGGCGATAAGTGGGAACAACACCGAGTTTCAGGCGAAGAGTTCGCACCTCTGCTTCGCTTTTTCCACTGGCCACGGCCAGCTGGCGATCGGAGAAGCCGAGCTTCTTCGCCCGTCGCAGTCGAATTTCTCGACCATCGCCGGAGGTGAAGCATTCGGGAAGTCGGCCGGCTTCGTCCACGATCTGCTGGAGGTTGTGCAGAAACCAGCGGTCGATTTTCGTTAGCTCGGCTACTTCCTCGATCGACATCCCGCCGGCGAGGGCTTGGGCGATGTAAAATATTCGTTCCGCATTCGGCGTCGTCAGCCGTAGCCGCAGGGTATCTGCCTCCACCGCCTTTTCGTAGCCATCTCCCGTTAACCCGAAGCGTTTGATCTCGAGGCTGCGCAATGCTTTTTGCAACGCTTCCTTGAAGGTGCGGCCGATAGCCATCGCTTCGCCCACGCTCTTCATCTGCGTTGTCAGCGTGGCGTCGGCCTGCGGGAACTTCTCGAAGGTGAAGCGCGGCACCTTGACCACGCAATAATCGATCGTCGGCTCAAAGCTCGCCGGGGTTTCGCGGGTGATGTCGTTGCGAATTTCATCGAGGGTGTAACCGACGGCGAGCTTGGCCGCGATTTTGGCGATGGGAAATCCGGTCGCCTTCGAGGCCAGCGCACTCGAGCGCGAGACTCGCGGGTTCATCTCGATCACCACCATGCGGCCGTTCGCCGGATCAACCGCAAACTGAATATTTGACCCGCCGGTCTCCACTCCGATCTCGCGAATGACCGCGAAGGAGGCGTCGCGCATCAATTGAAATTCCTTGTCCGTCAGCGTCTGGACCGGCGCCACGGTGATGGAGTCGCCCGTGTGCACGCCCATGGGATCGACGTTCTCGATCGAGCAAATGACCACGCAGTTGTCCGCGCAATCCCGCATCACTTCCATCTCAAATTCCTTCCAGCCGACGAGCGATTCCTCGATCAGCACTTCGTTCACCGGCGAAAGCGCCAACCCTCGCCCGGAGATCTCGGCCAGCTCGTCGTAGTTGTAGGCAATCCCGCCGCCGCCGCCGCCGAGGGTGAAAGCGGGCCGGATGATGAGCGGAAAGGTGCCTATGGCATCGGCGATGCGCTCGACGTCCCCTGCGCCATGCGCCACGCCGGAGCGCGGGACATCGAGCCCGATGCGCACCATCGCTTCCTTGAAAAGCTGGCGATCTTCGCCTTTCGCGATCGCCTGCGCGTTGGCGCCGATCAATTTAACGCCGTGCCGAATGAGCGCGCCGTTGCGGGCGAGTTCCATGGCGGCGTTCAGCGCCGTCTGCCCACCCATCGTGGGCAGAATGGCGTCGGGTTTCTCCCGCGCGATGATCGCTTCGATGACCTCACTGGTGATCGGCTCGATGTAGGTCCGGTCCGCAAACTCCGGATCGGTCATGATGGTGGCGGGATTGGAATTGACCAGCACCACCTCGTAACCTTCTTCGCGCAACGCTTTGCAGGCCTGCACGCCCGAGTAATCAAATTCGCAGCCTTGCCCGATCACGATTGGACCGGAGCCAATGAGCAAAATCTTTTTGAGCTCGTGGTTCCGCGGCATTTGAGCGGGCGAACTGTAGGCCAAAACCTTACCGCGTCACGGAGGAAGAACGCCATGATTCGGAACGCGAGGCAAAAAAGCGACTTCTGCCGCGCGCGCCCGGTGTCTGGCGCGAATCAGCTGCGGCACGAGTTGTCGCCCCAGCGGTTGAAGCGGGGCGTTTAGCACGCATCTTGCACCCTTTTCTGCGCCAGAGAGGATCTCCCAACCTTTTTTACATGCCTGACCGACCCATTCTCGATTTCGTGGTCGCCGATCCGGAGCTTCTCCCGGGGGCGCGCAATGCCATCCAGATTTGTCTCCGCCTCAAACCGGAAGAGCGCATCACGATCATTACCGATAAGGCAACGCGCGACATCGCCGCGGCGCTGGAATGTGAAGTCGAGCGAATCGGGTCGGACTACAGCCTCTTCGTCCTGGAGCAACACGCGCAACGGCCGCTCACGGCGATGCCGGAGATTATTCTCGAAGATTTGGCCCGCTCGCAGGTATCAATTTTCGCGGCCCAAACGCAGACTGGCGAGCTCGGCTCCCGCATTCAAATGACGACGGTGGTCAACCGACATGGGATCCGGCATGGCCACATGGTGAACATCAACCGCGAAATCATGCTGGAAGGGATGCGCGCGGATTTTTTGCAGGTCGACGCTCTCAGTCAGCGATTAGTCGAGCGTGCCCGGATGGCGGAACGCATTCGTTGCACCACTCCACATGGCACTGAGTTCGAGGCTGAATTGTCGCCGAAGCTGAAGTGGTTGAAAACGAGCGGCCTGATTACCCGGGAGAAATGGGGGAACTTGCCGGGGGGCGAAATTTTCACTTCTCCGCTGAACACGAACGGCGTCTTCGTGGTGGATGGCGTGGTGGGGGACTATCTCTGCGAACGCTACGGTGACCTCCAAGCCTGCCCGCTCACGATCGAGGTGGAGAATAATCGAATCCGTTCGCTCCGTTGCGAGAACGAGGAGCTCCGCGAAGATTTCAGCCGCTACACCAGCACGGACGAAAACAGCAACCGCGTCGGCGAGTTTGCCATCGGCACGAACACGGCCTGCACCCGGATCATTGGCCACATCCTCCAGGACGAGAAGATTCCCGGAGTTCACATCGCTTTCGGCCACCCCTATGCGGAGCACACCGGGGCTGATTGGATCTCGAAAACGCATATCGACTGCGTCGGGCGCGATTTCGATATCTGGTTCGACAACGACCAGGTAATGCGCGGTGGGCAATTTCTGCTTTAGCTGACAGCCACGGCTGAAAACCGCCCTGACGCGAGACCAGCGGGTGTTTCGTTGACAATCCCGGACCTTTATCCTTAAATGGAAGGGTTAGTCCGCCTCCTCGTTAGCCATTCTCTTCGAGGCGAGCCCGTTTCGAATCACCGGATTTCTGGCCAGGCGACTTCCTTATTTTTACCTAATCCGCGAAACATGGCGGGACACAGCAAGTGGTCTAAAGTTAAGCGATTCAAGGGCGCGATCGACGCCAAGCGTGGGCAAATCTTCAGCAAGCTCTCGAAGGAGATTTCGATTGCGGCCAAAACCGGCGGCGGAGATGCGGCGGGCAACCCGCGGCTGCGCAGCGCCATCCTGGCGGCACGCTCGGCCAGCATGCCCAATGACAACGTAGAGCGCGCGATCAAGCGCGGCACCGGAGAAGGGAGCGAGGCTGCGCACTTCGACGAGATCGTCTATGAGGGCTACGCCCCGGGCGGCGTCGCGGTCATCGTGGAAGCGGCGACCGATAACAAAAACCGCACTGCGGCGGAGATTCGAAGTATCTTCAGTAAGAACCATGGCAACCTCGCCTCCAGCGGAAGCGTCTCCTATATGTTTCACCGCAAGGGGCACATCGCGGTCGCGCGCGATATCGTGACCGAAGACCAGCTTTTGGAGCACGCGCTGGAGGCTGGCGCGGAGGAGTTGACAACCGAGGAGGAGTCGTATCTTGTCCAGACTGCTCCCGATCAGCTCTACGCAGTAGCTGAGGCGCTCAAGAACGCGGGCGTTCCCACCGAGAGCCAAAAGTTTACCTTCATCCCCGATACCACCATTACGGTCGGCGACGAGGCGGTAGCGCAACAGATTTTGCGCTTGTGCGACGCTCTCGAAGACGACGATGACGTGCAAAACGTCTATTCCAACCTGGAGATTCCCGACGAACTGCTGGCGAAATTGCCGGTATAATTGAAGAGCGACTGCTCGCAGCCTGGAGGCGAGCCTATTTTCCATATGAGCGAAGAGAACGAGAAGGCCCTACCGGCTGAGACAACCGTGCGCGTAGACCAGGATTCACGTCCGGCCACCACGGACACGCGGCCGGAAGGCGAGGCGCGACCGGAACGACAGCCGCAACAGCGACGGGGACGGCGCCGTTATCCGCGCGGGGGCCGGCGAAATTTCAGTTCCGATAATAACGATCGCGACGATAGGAATAATCACGACGCACCCCCAGAAGCGGAACCGATGGAGGGCGCCGCGGCGGAAGGGGAAGGCGGTGAGCCGAGGGAACCGGAGTTTGGCGATGGGATCATTGAGATCTCGGGCAAAGGCTTCGGATTTTTGCGCGACGGCAAACGAAACTTCGTCCAGACGCCGCAGGACATTTTTGTCACCCCGGAAATCGTCCGACGTTTTAATTTGCGCGATGGGATGTGGATCCACGGCGAGACCCGCCGCGGGAATCGCGGCCCGCAGTTGACCAAGCTGCTCAAGGTCAACGACGACGAACCCACGAAATATTCCGGACTACGACCTTTCGAAGAGCTCACCACCATCAATCCGAACAAGCGGATCAAGCTGGAGACGGTGCCGGATCGTTACACCACGCGCATCATGGATATGATGACGCCACTGGGGATGGGCCAGCGCGGGTTGATCGTCGCCCCTCCGCGCACGGGCAAAACCACACTCCTGCATCACATCGCAGACGCGGTGGTGAAGAACCATCCGGAGATGAAACTTATCATCCTGCTGGTGGACGAACGCCCCGAGGAGGTCACCGATTTCCGACGCTCCTGTCCGCAAGCGGAGATCATGGCGAGTTCGAACGATAGCGATATCAAAAGCCACACCCGGATCGCGATGCTGGCGGCCGAGCGCGCGAAGCGTCTGGTCGAAGCCGGTAAACATGTTTTCATACTGCTCGATTCCATTACGCGGACGGCACGCGCCTTTAACAATGCCACCGGCGGCGGCGGGCGCACCATGAGCGGCGGTATCGACGCGCGGGCGATGGAAACGCCGCGCAAGATTTTCGCGGCGGCGCGCAATACGGAAGAAGCGGGCTCACTGACGATCGTGGCCACGGCCCTGATCGAAACCGGCAGCCGGATGGACGAACTGA
>JBDTXE010000092.1:0-8011 GCA_040006335.1 Verrucomicrobiota bacterium
ACTATGACGAGGCCGAGCGGACGGCGCGAAGATCCGTCCGCGCCATAACCGAGCGCCAGCGGCACCGCTCCCATCAGAGCGGAGAGCGTGGTCATCAGAATCGGCCGGAAGCGCTCGACACTCGCTTCATGAATGGCGGTCCGGCGATCGTAGCCTTGGTCGAGCCGATGGAGCGCGAAATCCACGATCATAATGCCGTTCTTTTTCACAATACCCATGAGAAGGAACAGCCCGATGACGGAGTAGAGCGAGAGGGTGGAATTGAAAACCCAGAGGGTGAAAAGACCACCCACCACCGCCGGAAACAAGGTCGAGAGGACGGTGACGGGGTGGACATAGCTTTCGTAAAGAATGCCCAGGATGACATACATGACGAAGAGGGCGGCAATAACGAGAAATGGCAAAGCTTGGAAGAGTTGCCGCAAGACCAGCCCCTCCCCTTGCAGCTCGCCTTTCACCGTCGGTGGCAACGTCTCGCGCGCCGTCTTCTCGATAAACGCGGTCACGTCCCCCAGCGCCACATCCGGCTTGGTGTCGAAACCGAAAGTCACACTGGTGAACTGATTGGTATGGTTAACGGATTGTAGACCGACCTTCGTTTCCGACTTGGTTACCGCGCGCACCGGCACCAGCGGGCCGCCGGCATCCGGTTTGACATAAATCTGCTGGAGATCTTCCGGGCGGGAGCGGTCCCGATCTTTGACTTCGAGAATGACCTGATATTGGTCGTCCGCTTCCTTGATCAAATAAACGTAGTTCTGCGAGTAGGCGGCGCGGAGCAGACTCTGCAATTGCGTGGTGGAAACGCCGTAGAGACTGGCGCGGTCGCGATCGATGGTGATGTCGAGGTTTGGAGTGTTGCGAAAGAGATCGGGGCGCGGCGGGCTGGCGAAACCCGGATAGGAGCGCAACTTGGCCCCGAGGGCATCAGCCGCGGCATAGACTTCGTCGGGATTGATCCCGCTAAGCACGTAAGAGTAACGGCCGAAGTTGCTGCCGGTCGCGCCAATGTTGATCTGCAACACCGGCTGCGGGTTCAAAGTCGGGAACACTCCGGGCACATCGCTAACTGCGCGACGAAGATCAGCGGCGACGCCTTCAATATCTTTGCGCGCTTTCGCGTCCTTCAAGAAGAGAACGGTGAACACTCCGGCCGTCTGCCCCGCGCGCCCAGCCACGGTGAAATATTTATCTACTGCCGGATTCGCCTGCAAGACGGGGTCTAGCTTATTCTGGATCGCGCGTTGTTCCGCCGGTGACGCACCCTCCGGCAGAACGAAAAAGCCCCGGATGACGCCGCTGTCTCCGGTAGGCAAAAGAGTGAAAGGCAGCTGGCTGAAGAAATACCAGAGACCCAGCGCGCAAGCTAGGAGGATGGGAACAGCCAGCCAGCCGTGATCGAGAAACCAATCCAGGCTGCGGCTGTAAGCGCGCAAAATCGGATCGAAAACACGGCTCACCGTTCGCTCCGTCCAACTTTTGCGATGGCCGGGACCCCGTTCCGCCAAGAGACGGGAACACATCAGCGGAGTCAGCGTCAGGGAAACGAGCCCAGAGGCAAAAATGGCGACGATGATGGTGATGGCGAATTCGCGAAAGATGCGCCCAAGCAATCCCGGCATGAAAACGAGCGGGATGAAAACGGCGGCGAGCGAAAGCGTCATCGACAGAATGGTGAACGAGATTTCGCCCGCACTGTTGAGTGTGGCTTTGTAGATCGGTTCGCCCGCTTCCGCCCTCCGTACCACGTTTTCCAGAAAGACGATGGCGTCATCGACGAGAAAGCCGATGGCCAAGGTTAAGGCCATGAGGGTGAGATTGTTGATGGAATAACCGAGCGCCCACATCGCCAGAAAGGTGATGAGAAGCGAGAGCGGCAGCGCGACAACCGGAATAAGGGTATCGGCGGCGCGGCCGAGGAATAAGAAGATGACCATCACCACGAGGACGAAGGCGATGAAGAGAGTGGCCTGAACATCGCTCACCGAATGCACAATCGTCTGCGAGCGATCGAAGGTGGGAATGAGCCGAATCGACCCCGGGAGTTCCAAGCGCAGTTGCGGAATCAGTTGATTCACCGACCTGGCGACCGCGACGGCGTTGGCGCCCGCCTGGCGTGAGACCGCGAGCACAATGACAGAAGCGGGCGGATTGAAACCGCGCGCGAAGAAATGGCGGGAGAGCCGCTCGTCCTGAACGCTATCGACAACGGTGGCGACATCGCGCAGGTAAACGGGCGACGGTCCTTTGCCGCGGGCGACGATGATATTGCGGTAACCTTCGGCGTCTCCGATCTGGCCGTCGGGCCGCAGCACGATGGATTGGTTTTTGCCGTCGAACTGACCCGCACCGGAATAGGAGGTCGCCGCCTTAATGGCGTTGGCCAGGTCCTGAAAGGTCAGGTTGCGCGCCGCGAGTGCGCCGGGATCCACTTTTATCCGAATGGCGCCCTTCACCCCGTAAACCTGCACCTGTGAAACTCCCGGCAGAATATTGATGCGCTGCTGCACCTGCGACGACGCGTATTTGTATAGCTCGCCGTCGGTCAGAGTATCGCTGGTCAAGGCGATGTAGGTGACCGGCTGATCGTTTGGATTGGTTTTGAGGAACGTCGGGGGACTCGGCAAATCTGCCGGCAACTGGCCAGTGGCGCGCTGAATGGCGGACTGCACGTCGGTGGCGGCGGCGTCGACGCTTTTGGTAAGGTCGAATTGGAGCGTGATCGAGGTGTTGCTTTGCGTGCTCGAACTCGTGGATAAAACCAGGCCGGGAATTTGGGTGAACTGCTTCTCCAGCGGCGTCGCGATGGTATTCGCCATCGTCTGCGGATTTGCGCCCGGGTAGGTGCAGCTCACCTGAATGACCGGGTAATCGACCGCGGGCAAATCGTTCACCGCCAGTTGCTGGTAAGTGAGGATGCCGAAAACAAGGATCGACGCCGTCAGAAGCATCGTCATCACCGGACGCCGGATAAACGGAGCGGAAAGGCCGGAGGAAAATTGCGCGAGCTTCGCCGCCGGAGTGCCGCTGCCTTTTCCTTCGCCGCCAGGTTCAGCTTTCATGTCCCTCGCCGAGCCTTTCTCTTTGCCCAAACGATGCGGATCATCGCTGCCGCCCTCGCCGTTGAATTCCATCAGCGCAACGCCGGCGTGCTGGCGCCGCCGCCCTTATCCTTTTCCACCGAAATCGTTGGCGCGGGCAAAGGCTTGGGTGAGACTTTGGCGCCCGGCGCGAGCTGTAATTGACCGCTGGTGACAACCGTCTCGCCCTGCTTTATCCCCTCGCTAATTACCGTTAGGTCTCCCTGTCTTTGCCCGGGCTTGACCGGTCGCAGGTCGAGGGTGGAATCGGGTTTTACCACAAAAACGTAGGGGCCGTTTTGCCCAGTCTGGACCGCGCTGCTTGGGACCAGGATAGCGTCCTTCAGGACGTCGAGGATTAACCTCACTCTCACGAATTGCGAAGGCCAGAGTGCTCGGTCCGGATTAGGCGTCACCCCACGCGCCCGCACCGTACCCACGCCAGGCTGGACCGCGCTGTCGACGAAATACAAATCTCCGCGCCGCGCCGGAACACTGTCGTCTTCCGCGTCGGTCTCGACTTTAACATTTGGTCCACCCAAATAACGCCGCACCAGCGGAAGGTCGGGCTCGGCGATGGTGAAATCGGTGTAAATCGGATCCATTCCCTGAATGGTGACCAAAGGAGTGGCGCTGTTCGGCGTCACTACGTTTCCCACATCCACATTGCGCAAGCCAACCCGACCATCGATGGGCGAACGGATATCGCAGTAATCGAGATTCACCTGTGCGGCAGCGACGGCCGCTTCGGCGGTTTTCGCTTTGGCGAGGTCGACACTGACATTCGCCTGCGCGGTATCAAGATCCTGCGGCGAGGTCACACTGCGAGAGCGCAGCTCCTGCTGGCGCTTGAGGGTTATTTGATTGAGTACCTGCTGCGATTGAGCCTGCGCTAACTGGCCTTTCGCCTGATCGAGCGCAGCCTGAAAGGGGCGCGGATCGATATTGAAAAGGGGATCGCCCTTTTTGACGTCAGCGCCATCTTTAAAATTGCGCGACATGATTTGACCGTTCACCTGGGCCTGTATCTGCACGGTCTCAAAGGCGGCGCAGGTGCCGATCTCGTCCAGATACAACGGCACATCCTGCGTGCTGGCCTTGGCGGTGAAAACCGGCTTCGGCGGCGGCGCGGGCGCCGCTTTCTTGCGTCCGCCGATCAGACGAATCCCCACGAGCAAGAGCAAGAGGGCGAGTATCCCCGCCGTCACCCAGTAAACGCGACTACGCCCATAGCGGCGCTCGAGGTGCGCGACGCGCTCGCGCGCAACCGAAGTTGCATTGGCCATGGTACTCATTTGCGCGGAGCTTTTCTGACACGGTTCATTTCGCTGTGGCGGTTTTCGGGCGCCTCCGTGCGTTGTGAAATTTTCTCCAGGACGCGCATGCAGGTTTGCAGGTCGTGGGCCGGAATATCGCGGATCAAGTCGTAACGAAGCTCCCGCGCCGTCCGGTTAATCTTATCGATCAGACGTTGGGCACGGCGTTGGAGATGGACAGTCTTGCAGCGGCGATCGTTCACACACCGTCGTCGCGCCACCCAGCCCTCTCCCTCGAGCCGATGAAGAAGCGTAACCAGCGTCGGCTCCTCTACGCCGAGACGGGAGGCGATCTCCGCCTGGGTCAAAGGCGCGGCCGCGAGCGAAAGGTGGAGCAGAGTACGCCATCTGGCCTGGCTCAGGCCCATGGGTTTCAAACGCTCGTCCAATCTTAGGCGCCACGAGCGCGCCGTTCCATGGAGGAGTGGCCCGAACGCCTCCACGTCGGGGGACGTTCCGTTCTTGAGCGAAGGTGCCATGATCGTTAGGATGCTAACGATCCAATTAATCTCGATCTCAGTCAAGTCAGGGCCACGGACGGCTTCTCGCCCGCCAGGTCTATTCTTCCGGCGCGGCAGGCGAACGAGCGTCTCGCGCGAGGGCGCTTCGGTTCCCGTTGCAATAAGATGAACGAGATTTCGGACATCAATTGCGCGTTAGCGGATCAAGTTTGGGGAACGGTCGATGGTTACGGCGAAGGCACCGAATAGAGAACCGCCTCGCGCTCGCGGTAATCTTTAATGTGGAGGACCAGCTGCGGCCGCCGTGGCGCCCAGTGCTTGGTGGTATTGCCCTCGGCCTCATCTCGCTCCTGCACGAGGAAAAATTTCGTCTCCGGCGGAAGTTCATCGATTGAGCTGACGTAGTGCACCGGCGCGTGCACATAGAAGAGGTAAGGCTGGTACTGCGGGTCGACAGCATAGAGCGGCACGTTAGCCGGCACGATCAGGTCGATCTGCCGCGCGTGTTTTCGGATTTTTTCACGCGCTTGCGAATGACGACCCATGACCACGGCGTAGACCAGCATGAACAGGCAAGTGAGAACAAGAATGGTCGCGACCGCACGACGCCGCCAGCGTTCATCGAAAGTGCGCGCGCCGAGCCACGTGGGAAAGCGCCAGGGTGTATGGCGCAGAAGTTCACTAAACCACCACGCCGCGGGGCCGAGGACCGGCAACGAAAACCGAGGCACCGCCTCGGGCAGCAAACAGACGAGAACAAACGGTACCGTCATCCCGGCAAGGAGCACGCGCTGGGAGGAACGTTCTTCCGCCGGCATTTCCACCTGAAACAAGGCGAAGGGCAACCAGGGAAGAAGATAAACGAGACTGCGCGGGATGGCGGTGACCCACGATACAAACTGAAACTGTTGCCCGGTGACGCGGCCTTTGAACTGCCTCCCCCAGACGGCGGCGACATGACTGGAATCCGACAGCAAATACGCGGGCACGGCCCAGCAGGCAAAAAGGCCGAAGGTGATGAGGAGCGCGAGAAAATGCGCGCGCGTGACGAGAAGCGCGAGTTTGCCGTCGCGCCGGAGGATGGCGATGACCGGACCGTAAAAGAAAAGGAGATGTGGGAGAGGGCCTTTGGCCAGAATCCCAAGACCGAGAAAAATCGCCGGCACCAGCCAGAGCCGGAGGCCGGTGCGGCCGGAGCGATAAGCAGCCATCCAGCAGACGAAAGCCAGAGCCGTGAGCGAAACGTAGAGCGCCTCGATCTCAATCTGGCGCCCCTTCTCGAGATTGCCGGCAAACGTCAGCCAGATCAAGGCAGCGAGAAACGAGCCGGTGGCGCCTAGACTGGGAGCTGCCAGACTAACGAACGCTAGCGCAACCGCGAGAATACACAGGGCGGAAGGAAGGCGGGCGGTCCATTCATTGCGCACACCGGTAAGCTTGAAAGAGGCGGCGACCAGCCAGTTGATCAGCGGAGGCTTGCGGAAATAGGGCTCGCTCCCCACATGCGGGACGAGGTAGTTGCCCGATTCGAGCATGGTAACTCCCGGCAGGATGCGGCGGCCTTCCTCGCCTTTTATTTCCACCGAGCCAAGACCGGGCAGATAGCAGACCGCCCACACCAGCAGGACGAGGTGGACGCGGCGATGCCGCCAGAAAGCCGCGCGAATTTTTTCCCGCCAGCCCTCTGCATGGATTTCTGACATCACGCGTAGATTGAGGGCCAACCGCGTTCGCTTCAACTCTCCGCTCAAACTTGTGAGCTCCAGAAGCAAAAACTCACCCTTCCAGCAAATCGAACGGCACTGCACCGCTTCTTGTTCCGCCGAAAACCCGGTCCGGCTGCGTGCTGCATCGCCGTGGTGCCGTCTTGACTCGGACCGCCACCGAAATTACTTTAGCCGGCTAGACCGCACGGCTAAGGAGTGGGAGCTGGTGTCCCACTCTTTTTCGTCTCGCGGTCTCGATGTTTTTATGAACGCGGAATTCATTGCCATGCTGGACTACCTCGAGCGCGAGCGCGGGATCAAGCGCGAAATCCTGCTCGAGGCTGTTTCCAACGCTCTTCTCTCCGCTTCCAAGAAAAGCGTCAGCGCTTCACGAGAACTACGCATCGATATCAATCCGCGGACGGGTGAAATTCGCGCGCTGGCCAATTTATTAGTGGCCGAGAAGGTAGCGAACCCGCAGGACGAGATCTCGGTCAACGCCGCGCGCCGGATCAAAGAGGACGCGAACGTGGGCGATACCGTGGAGGTCGAGGTCACGCCGAAGAACTTCGGTCGCATCGCGGCGCAGACGGCGAAGCAGGCGATGATGCAGCGCATCCGCCAGGTCGAGAAGGAGATGATCTACGAGGAGTTCAAGGATCGCGCCGGGGAAATCGTCAGCGGCACGGTGCGGCGATTCGATCGTTCCGACGTGATCCTCGATCTCGGAAAATTTGAAGCCATCATGCCACAGCGGGAACGCGTGGTGGTGGAGGATTACAACGTCGGTGACCGTTTGCGCGCTTACGTCGTCGCGGTCGATAACGGCATCCGCGGCCCGGAAATCATCGTCTCGCGGAGCCATCCAAATTTCGTTAGGCGCCTTTTCGAGTTGGAAGTGAGCGAGATCAATGATGGCACGGTGGAGATCCGCGGTATCGCGCGCGAAGCCGGTTTCCGGACCAAGATCGCGGTCTGGAGCGCGAATGAGAAGGTCGATCCGGTCGGCGCCTGCGTCGGCATGCGCGGCTCGCGGGTGAAAAATATCGTGCGCGAACTGAACAACGAGAAGGTGGATATTATCCGCTGGAGTTCGGATCCGAAAGATTTTATTCTGGAAGCGCTCAAACCGGCCAAGGTCAAAAATCTCACCTTCGATACCGAGAAGAAAGCGGTGACGATTGCAGTAGATGAGGATCAACTTTCACTCGCCATCGGGAAGAAAGGGCAGAACGCGCGTCTCACTTCCCGCCTGACCGGTTGGGAAATCAACATTCAGAAGGACACTTCTGCCACCACCGCAGTCGAACAGAAAGTGGCGCAAGCGGCCTCGGCTTTGGCCAGCGCGCTTCCGATCACAGACGAGCAGGCGACGGAGCTGGTGAAATCAGGCTTTACCAATCTGGAAGGATTGCGAGATGCGGACGTGCAGGATGTGATGGATATTC
>JBDTXE010000093.1:0-7962 GCA_040006335.1 Verrucomicrobiota bacterium
TCCGGCACCGAGCGCGAGGAAGCGGCCCGGGAGGTTGCGACCGCGCTTGCTCACGTCGATGTCCGGAACGCATTGCAATGGGCGGAGCAACTCACTGATGGCAGCGCGAAAATCAGCGCGTTAACGCCGGCCCTCTCGCGCTGGGCAGAAGACGATCCGAAAGCGGCAGCGGAGTTTGCGAAGGACCGAAGCAAGGGCGAGGAAGGTCAGATTCTCCTCGATAAGATTGCGGCTCAATGGACGATGAAGGATCCGTCGGGCGCGCTGGCCTGGGCGCAATCTCTTCCCCAAAATGTGCGTGAGACGGCGGTGCCGGGCATTATTTCCGCGTTGGCTCACAGCGACCCCAGCGCCGCTGCCGAGCGCGCCGCTAATCTTTCTGGAGAGATGCAAGTGGAAGCGACCGGAGCGGTCGCATCGCAGTGGGCGGAGACGGACGTGACGGCGGCGAGCAAGTGGGCGGCCTCTCTACCCGAAGGGACGGCGCGCGAACAAGCCTTTCAGGACTTGCTCAATCAGTGGAGCAAAGATGATCCAAGTGGGGCTGCTGCCTGGTTGGGCACCCTCCCCCAAAGCCGCTCGCGCGATGCCGCAATCGGCGCTTTCACCAATCGCGTGGCGGCGGTTGATCCGCCGGCGGCATTGCAGTGGGCGGTTACCATTAGCGATAACGCGATGCGGGAAAGCCAATCCGAAATCGCCGCCCGCGCCTGGTTGGCGATTGATCGGGCCGGCGCGAGCGACTGGATCGCGAGTTCGCCTCTTCCTGAAGAATTGAAAGGCCGACTCATCGCCGGCAACTAGGTTGCTCCGCCAGCCGTATTAGCGCCGGCGAGTTCTCGATTTAGTTTCAAAAAGCGACTTGGCACTGTATCGGCCCTCTATCCCCGCCGTGCTGACATGGGATACCCGAATTCGGCGTCGTAGACCGCCGCGACAGCATTTGTGTAACCGCTTTCTAGAAGCGCAGGGTGAACTGTGTCCCGATAGAATGGCTGAGGCCAAGTCGCGCTTCATCCTGAAAGGAGTATTGCAATTTTATCTGGGCGTTTGAAGTAAGTCGTCTGGTAACCGCTGCCTCAAAGCGCGAGATATCCCGGCTCCAGGTTCGCCCTGAGCTAATCCTGGTTGGATTTCTAGAGAAAAATGCCTGATTCCAGCGCACAGCGGCTGAAACCTGCGGACTGAATTTATACTTCACCTCGAAGTAGTAGGTCACGCTGTCGGCGTTTCCAAAGTGCGGGATCTCAAAGCGGGTCTCGAAGACCTCGGCCCAGATCTGCCAGTGATGCCAGGCAAAGCTTATGTCCTGGCCAAGGACTCTTTGTTGATAATCGTCCTCCGATTTACCGCGTGGCAGGATTCGTTCCACCGCATCCGTCAAGAATGGACCCTGGCTTGCCGTGGCTCCGAATTTCCAACGTGGGTCAGGTTGATAAGAAAGATGCCCGGTCACGGTAGGATGGGAAAAATCACGACGAGTAAGGTCCCAGACTTCCGGGCGGGAGGAGAGCGAAGCATTTTTAAGCTCAAGCGCATAGGTGAGCTTTTTCGCCACGGTCCCGGCGAGAGAGAACCCGGTCGTGTAACTGGGACCCCAGATCAGCGGAATATATTCGTATTTGTTTTTCTGAGTCACTGGATCCAAGGGCGAGTGCGGAAGTGACAACTCGAAATCGGAGGCGGAGGTGACGTTCTCGTATGGGAGCGGAGCGTTCAGAAATGGGTTATCCCAGGAGAGATGTCTTTCCACCCAGGTTCCCGCGACCGTGGCGAACTTCCCAATCTGCAGATTCAAGAGACCATCCTTCCAAGGTGTAATTCTCAAGGCGTACTCATCCAGACCTACGCGCAATCCATGGTCGCCTGGATCGAAACCACGATCTACCCGGACCTGAGAGAAGAAATAAAAAACCGAACCGCCCTGGGCGTCGAGGAAGAGACTCAGGCGCGGGTTGAATAACTTGTGCGCGTCGGTGTCGATTAGCCCCGGCGCCGGATCGCTGAAGTAGTATCCTTCAAGATCGAGCAGGCCGCTGACGCGAACGCGCAATCTGTCGTCTAAGGCATTGTAGCGCAGAGAGTCGTCCACCCGATCGATAAAATCGTCGAAATCAAAGGCGAGAGCCCGACCTGCGAAGAACAAAATGAAAGCGGCCCGAAGTGCCACTCTCATGTGATTTGCGTGCCGTTGTTGCCGGGACCGGCAAGCTGAAACCGGACGGCAAACTCAGTCCAGTCATTCTCTGAGCGGATCAGGAATAACTCTCCCCGATGGAGAAGAGCAAGGTCGCGCGCCAGGTTCAAGCCCAAGCCGTGCCCGGTTACTTTCTCGGAAGCGCCACCGCGGTAGAATCGTTCAAAGAGATGCTGCTGCTCCGCCACCGCAATGATCGCGCCAGTGTTTCCAACTATTAGGAGCAGATTATCGTTCACTTCTTCGACACGAATTCGAATGCGCCCGCCGGGCCGATTATACTTGCGCGCGTTCTCTAGCAGATTCTGCACGATCAAACGGGTATAGCGTTTTTCCCCGGCGATGCGCAAAGAAGGTGGAAGTTGCTTCTCCATCCGAAGCCCCATGGGGTTTGGCAGGGCGCTAAAGTCGTCCAGCCATTCGTTAACTACTTCAGAAAGATTAACGGAGCCGAAATCGATCTGGAGGTGGCCAGCATCCATGCGCGATAACAAGAGCAAGTCGTCGATGACCCCAGTGAGACGATAGGTCTGATGTAGAAGCGAAGATAATTCCTCGTAAACGGGAGACTCAAAGTCTTCCCGGGTCAGGAGAGATTCGATGCCGGCTCGCAAAACCGTCACAGGATTCTTCAGCTGGTGAGAGGCGTTGGCAGAAAAGCGAGCGGAGCGTTTTAGTTCCTGGTTGGTATTAGCGAGGTTAGCCTCGACCCGCTGACGTTCTGCGAGATTAGTCTGCGACTCGAGCGCTAGCTGCTCCACCGGACGCGCCAGGGTTCTGGCGGCGAAATGGCTGGCTATGAATCCGAAGGCCAGAAGCGAACATCCGGCGCCGATAATCCGCCACTGCAGGGTTCGTTGGCGCGCCAGAGCGTTACGCAGTGGGTAGATGCAAACCTGGTAGGCTGGCGGGAAAGACGAAACCGGATTCAACAGGCGGTAAAATAACAAGTAGGACTGACCACCAACCTCTAACGGAAGGCTGCGGGAGGCTTTGCCGTTGAGCGCGCCGGAAATTTTCCTGTTTAAATCCTCCGCCGTAGCTGAGTCCGAGCCTGGCAGATAGAGGCGATCGTTGACCCAGATTCCGCGGCGGATGCCCGAATTCTCTCCTTTTGTCGTAGGCTCGCTGAGTTTGAAGCCAACGATCAGCGCGGAGATGGCCTCACCGGTCTCGGTGGAAAAGACAGGGACAGCGATCACTTCTTCAAGCGTCGTATTCCCCTGCGATGAACTTCTGAGAAAATAACCATTTTGCGGAGAAGTCGGAAGAGTGCGCAGGACGAGCTGACTTGACTCGAATTGTCCTAACTCCCCCACGTTGGTAAAATCCGAGGGCGGTATAATGGAAGCGGCGAGATTGAGAAAGCGATAAAAAGTAGCTCGCAACCCACTCTCATTAGCGTCCTGGTCATCCTTCTGCACCAAGTCGCGCAATTCGTCCCGGGCTGAGGGATAAAGCAAGTCGAGCGCATTGTCCTCCAGGGCGGCATGCAGTCGCGGATTCAAAACCAGGCTACGGCAGCGTTCGGTCAAGGACTCGCGCCGAAGTTCCTCCGCGCGGTCGAGGGAACTCAGCTCGCTCCGAAAATCCTGTTGTAAAACAACATCGACATCCGCCATGGCGATCCGTTGGACGAGGTAGACGGCAATGGCAGTCAAGGCCACGATGACCAGCATCATCGCGAGGAGTAGCCTCAGTCGAAACCCGGTGAAACCGCCTGGCCTAGCAAATAAGGATCGAATCACGGGAACTCAACATGGAGGACTTCACCGCTCTTCAGATCGATTTGCCGCTCGTGAGTTGTCTTGCTGTTGAGCCAGGCTTTGAGCGAGTAGCGACCTGGAGGCAGACCGTTAAGCCGGAAATGTCCGTTCGTATCGGTCGTAGTGAAGTAGGGAGTGCTCAAAACGAGAATAAGACCCCGCATATGCTCGTGGATATCGCACCGGATGGTCACCAGGCCAGGGGTATCGAAAACAACGGACGGAATTGGACGTTCGTCCGGGCGATACCTTCCCAAGTCGAATCGTTTCGCCGGCGAGTAGGAAAAAATGTTGTGATAGGTGTCGTCTTCGTTCGGAAATTCTACCTTGGTTCCAACCGGCACTGCCAGCAACGCAGGGGTAAAGTTCAAATCCTTCTGTGCGATCTGTTTGGTCGGAGGCGAGGTAGGAGTGGGAAAAGCTCCTTCGAGGTAAACGACGGCGATGGGAGGATTAGGGGAGAGGATGCCTCCCTTGGAAACAATCTCATAGCGCTGCGTTACCACCGGAGCCGAACGCTTCTTCGGCAGCGCGACGGTTCCATCGATCGTCGCCTGACCAAAGGCGTGGGGAAAGACCGCGAGATAAAAGAGGCAGGCCAGCATGATAATTCGTGCAGGCGCTTCTTGGTTAGGTGAGGGGATGTTCATGGCGGGGGATGTTCTAGGATGAGCGCTCGTCATGGCCCGGAATGACGCCGACATTGTTCAGGTCGTCCGCCGCGGGGAGACACAGTTCGAACTGCGTCCAGGTTTCGTCGGAGGCGAGGAGGGTGACATCGCCTCCTTGAGCGCGGGCTAATTCCCGAGCCACACTTAGGCCAAGACCTTGACCCTCGATCCGTCCATCGGGACGCGCCCGCCCAAAGCGTTCGAAAACGCCGGTGCCGAGTTCGGCCGGGATCCCGCGTCCGTTGTTGCCGATAATAACTCTGACTTTGCCGTCAGTGCGCTGAGCAGCAATCGCGATGACTCCGCCGGGGCGGTTAAACTTGACCGCGTTTTCCACCAGATTTTGGGTGATGAGCGCGGTCGAGGCGCGGTCGGCGAGGACGGGCAATTCCGCCGGGACGTGTGTTTCGACGGTTAGTTTATGCGGCTCCGCCAAGGCGCGCGTATCGTCACAGACTCCATCGAGGACTTCGCGCAAGTTGAAGCGCTGCGGGTGCAGACCGAGACGCCCGGTGTCGGCGCGAGCGAGGAGAAGAAGGTTCTCTGCCACGGAAGTGAGTTGATGAGTCTGATGAAGGAGAGCTTCGACGCGAGCGCGATATTTCCTCGGCGTGGAAGGATCGTTGAGTAATTCTTCGATGCCGGCGCGCAGTACGCTGATGGGAGTTCTAAGATGGTGGGAGGCATCTGCGGAGAAGCGGATACCCTGCTCAAAGCTGCGTTGCAATCGATCCAGGGTTCGATTCAAAACCTCCACCAGACCAGCTATCTCGTCGCCGGAAGAAAGGCCCGGCAGGCGCTGATCGAGATTATGAATGCTAATTCTGGCCGCGGCTTCGCGAATTGTCTCGACGGGCCCTAACGCCTGGCGCGCGATCCAGCGACCGCCCAGACTAACGACGAGAAAAACTGTTGGAATCGCAGCCAGCATTCCCAGAACGATATCCCATCCCAGATGGTTGATATCGGTAACGTCGGCTCCAATCTGCATGGTGTAGCCTTGATCTCGAAACGTCGACCAGCGGTAGCTCTGGCCGCGGAGGCGAGCGGTCCTCTCGCCGTCGGCGCGCGGCAGGACATCGGAGGAAATCGCCGCGGACAGGTACACGACTTTCCCCTCATTTCTCTTCAGCGCGAGCATGCGGTCGCGGGTGGCGAAGCCTGCTATTGCTTTGCTCGCTAACGCATCATCGCCGTGACTCGCGTGGATCACACCGAAAAGTTGGCGCGCCTCGGCGGCCACCCTCCGATCAAGCGCCGCCATTTCGGAAAAATGCATCACCAGCCAGGTGGTGCTCGCTCCCGCCAGAGTCGCGATGATGCCGAGCCCAGCGGCGTAACAGGCGATCTTCCAACGCAGAGGCCACTTTTTCATTCCGCTTCTCGAATGGTATAACCGATGTGCCTGACGGTGTGAACGAGCGGGGGAGACTCGATTTTCTTGCGCAAGCGCCCGATGAAAACTTCCACCAGCTTCATGTCGTATTCGTGTTCACGTTCCCACACCCGCTCGCACAATTCAGTACGGGTAAAAACGCGCCCCGGCTCGCGCATTAACACCTTGAGCAGAGTAAGCTCGCGCGTCGAAAGTTCGATGCGACGACCGGCGCGATCCACGCTTTGATCGGCCAGATGCAGCGTCAGATCTCCCACGCGCAGATCGAGGGCTGGCTCTTCGGCGTAGCGGCGACTCAACGCCCGGACGCGCGCCAGGAGTTCCTGCATGGCGAACGGTTTGGAGAGATAATCATCGGCGCCCAGTTGCAACCCGGCCACGCGATCGCTTAATTCTGCGCGCGCGGTCAGCATCAGGACGCGACTGCTCACGCGTTTCGCCCGGAGCCGGCGTAAGACTTCGAAGCCGTCTATTCCGGGAAGACCGACGTCGAGAATGAGCAAGTCAAAATTACCCGCGCCGGCCGATTCCAGTGCGGCTTTCCCTTCGTGGACCACGGTGGGGTGATGGCCGGCCTCGATCAGAGCAGAATGAATGTGTCGAGATAAGCGAACCTCGTCGTCAACTACTAGAATGCGCATAATTACTTTGCTTAGTACCTCAAGTGATGATTATGGGCTTTGTCTAGTCAAAGAGGGAAGGAACAAAAGTAACAGCATTGTTACCACTTCTGACCCACAGGTAGGCGGTTCGCCAGACAAGATACCTGGGGAATGGCTGGGGGATGCTCGATCTTACGATGAAGCCTCTGGTTAAGTAGATGAAAGTAACATTCACGATACTTTTGACGAGTAGAACATCAGGCAAAGGTGCATTTAGAGTAGCACTCATGAAGATAAAACTAAATAGCAAGTTGGTAGCTGCATTGGTAGTTGCAGGTGCCGTAGTCGTGCCTGGGGTCGCCCAGGCGCACGGACACGGTGGGGGCGGCTCCTCGCGCGGTGGGATGTCGGCTCATCTCATGACCCGCGCGGGAGGCGGAACGTCGCAAATGCGCCGGGGCGGCCTGGATGATCGCGCCGGGCATGATGCCAACGATCGCCGGGGCCGTCACGGGGCGGATGACGGGATTAATCATGACCTGAATGACGACCATGGCCGCAATCGCCGCGGTCGAGCGGACGACGGCATTGGCCACGATCGCAACGATCGCCGCGGCGGGGTGCAGCAAGCTGGCACCGATGATGGAGTCGGTCATGACGCGGGGGATGACCGGCGCCGGCGTCGGCACGGCGGTGGCGGATAGGAACATCGGCGAATAAAAGGGGATAGCCGCAACGGCCCTCACGGAAACGTGGGGGCCGTTTCTTTTCTTATGCTTCGCTGCTTTCAAATTAATATTCGTTAGGAGTCGTTGGCCGTGCTGCCCTGCGCCTACGGGAGGTACGCAGATAGCCCCGGCACCTGCTAGAATGCCGAGGCTTCGGAGACAACCCACGCTAGGGAAGCGACCTCAACCGAATCGCATAGCGTCTCCGACTGCGCCAAACCTCTTTGGCGAAGTGCTTGCTGAAAAGCATTCGTTGACTGGGCAATTTCGACTTAAGCCAGAGTCCAAGCTGTGACTGGATGGCAGCAGCATCGATTAGGTCCTAACCAGTTACTCCATTCGCCGGGTTGTTGTTGATCCTGCCGGCGGCGAGCGATCAGTCGATACACCATCGTTTAAAATCAGTCAGCTTGATCGTCATGGATTCGCTGCGTGAGCACTGTGTTTGTTGGTTCACTTGCTACGCAAAATGCAGGAATGCCCGGCCGGTGACAAAGCGCCAAAGGTAACGCGCCTGTTACTTTTGCCGGCGAGCTCCCCTTGCGCGCGCAACCCGGAAAACGTGCCGGATTGAAGGCGAAACTCGCGTCTGGCCGGTCTTT
>JBDTXE010000094.1:0-7882 GCA_040006335.1 Verrucomicrobiota bacterium
GCCAGGTTGGTAAAGATCAGCTCGCCTTCGCGGCCGGCATCGCACGCGTTCACGACCATGCCGATGTCTTTGCGCGCAATAAGTTTCTTTAGTTGCGCATATCGATCCTTGGAACTGTCGCTCGGCTTTAGCTCAAATTTTTCCGGAATAATCGGCAGCGTTTCCAGCCGCCAGAACCCGTATTTCTTCTTGTCGATGTCTTCCGGCATCAGGAGTTCAACGACGTGCCCGACCGCCCACGAAATGACATATTTATCGTCCTCGTAGCAATCGCCCTTTTTCGGCACTTTGCCCAAGGCGCGCGCGATATCCCCGGCGACACTCGGTTTCTCGGCGATGACAAGAGCTTTCGACATGAAAGGAGCCTCTACTGTACACCCACAGCACGTCGCGGACGAATCAGGCCAGTTTAACGAAAAACTTGCCCGGGAGCTGCTTGACGAGCCGTTTCAGCTCGAGGCGCAGGAGGGTAGAGGAGACGGTTGCACTTGGCAAATTGCATTTGGCGGCGATCGCATCGATTGCAGTTTCCTCGGCGTTGATCGCGTCGTAAACGCTTCGCTCTGAGTCGGAAAGCTCCGGCAAAGGACGTGCGGAATCGTCCGGCGGAGGAGGCGAACCCGGCAGCAGCATGTGGAGATCGTCGAGAATGTCCGCCGCATCCATCACCAGTTTCGCGCCTTGTTGAATGAGACGATTCGATCCCATCGCGCTCGGAGCGTTGATGTGGCCCGGAACGGCGTAGACCGATCTCCCCTGCTCGACCGCCTGCGCCGCCGTGATCAGCGCCCCGCTGTTCAGACCGGCTTCTACCACCAAAATCCCCTGGCTCCATCCGCTGATGATCCGATTTCTCATGGGGAAGGTTTGCCGATCCGGTTCTACCATCATGGAGAACTCGGAGACAACGGCCCCGTGACCGGCGCGGATCTTCTCCGCCAGCGAAGCATTTTCCGGCGGGTAGAGTTGGGAGAGACCCGAGCCAATCACTGCAATCGTTCGGCCTTTCGCCGCCAGCGCGCCCTGGTGTGCCGCGGTGTCGATGCCGCGAGCCAGCCCGCTCACGATCGTCAACCCGGCGTAGGCCAGCTGGTAGGAAAGCTTCTTCGCCGCTTCACTGCCGTAATGGGTCGTGCGCCGCGAGCCAATGATGGCGATGGCGTGATGGTCTCGCTCGAGCAATTCACCCCAAACATAGAGAACGATGGGCGGGGCGTGTATTTCCCGTAGTGACCTTGGGTACTCCGTCGATTCCGCCGTGATGACGCGCACGCCTGCTGAGCGAATGCGCTCCAACTCCGCCGCGAGATCAACCTGCGCTTCCCAGCTCGTGATCTGCTGCGCCACTTCGGCGCCGACGCCCTCCACTTGCCGCAGCTCATTTCCGCCCGCGGCCAGGATGCGCTCGGGGGAACGAAAGACCTGCAAGAGCTTGCGCAGCCGCACCGGCCCCATTGTCGGCAGCATGTTCAGCGCAATACATGCTTCGGTGGAATTCATCGCTGGCAGAACGGCGAACTGCCTCCACTCCGGCCCAACTCCGTCTGAAACTGACGCCTAGAAAGGAATTTCGTCGTCGTCCGGCTCGGCTTGGGCTGCAGCTCTGGGAGGTGTTGCGGGCTTCGCTCCCGTTTTCGCGTACTCGCCTTCCTCGCCTCCTCCCGGTGCGCCGCTGCGGCCACCCAGCAGCTGCATGGTTTCGCCGATGACTTTCAACTTGCTGCGCTTTTGCCCGGATTGCTTGTCATCCCAGGTATCGAGCTGCAGACGTCCTTCGATGAAAACGGGCCGCCCTTTTTTCAGATATTCACCTGCCACTTCGGCCGTGCGCCCCCAGAAGGTGACGTCGACGAAGGTGACTTCCTCGCGCTTTTCCCCGTTCTCCAGGGTGTATTGCCGGTTGACCGCAATTCCGAGATCCGCCACCGCACTCCCTTTGGGCGTATAACGCACTTCGGGATCGCGGGTCAGATTCCCGAGGAGAATGACTTTATTGAAACTCGCCATCCCGCCGTTTTACCCGACTTACTTCTCGGCGGCGACTTTTTTCCGCTCCGGCTTTTCTGTTTTTGGTTTCAGGCGCTGGTAATGCTGCCGGTAGACCTCGCCGTCGAGCTTGAACTTGGCGCGCAATTTATTGATGAGCTGCGGGTCGGCGCTAAACACGAAGTTCACAAAGTGACCGGCATCGAGTTTCCCCGGCGCGTAGGCAAACTGCCGTTTGTCCATCTTTTGCACCTGCTCCATCTTGGCGCCTTCTTTTTCGAACTCCGATTCCAGGCGGTCGACCACATCTTTGACAGTGTCATCTCGTCCCTGCGTATTGAGCACGAGGAGCGCTTCGTAACGATTCATCATATAACTTGGTTGAAGGTGTTCATCGCGGATGTTACCCCGTTGTCAATCGCGCATTTGATCGCATCGCCGCCGCGCTCAATCATGGCGGCGACGGCCGGCTTCTCCTCCTCGAAAAACCGTCCCAGGACGTAATCGACCGAACCGCGTTCCGGAGCCGCGCCTATCCCCAACCGCAAACGCGGAATTTCTTCGGTGGCGAAGTGAATGATGACGGATTCGAGACCGTTATGCCCGCCCGGTCCCCCGCTGCCTCGCAGCCGAATGCGTCCAAGCGGCAGGGCGAAATCGTCCAGCATCACCAGAATCTCGTCTGGCTCGATCTTATAGAAGTCGGCCACGGCGGACAGAGGCTCTCCGCTTCGGTTCATAAAGGTCAGCGGCTTGACCAGGATCAGACTTCCAGATTTCGCGACAGCCGCGCCCCACTTCGCCTGGGGTTCGAAAGCGAGCCGCTGGCGTTGAGCAAAAAAATCCAGGGCGGCGAAGCCGACGTTGTGACGTGTGCCTGCGTATTCCGGACCGGGATTCCCCAGGCCGGCCACGAGCCGAATGGTGGACGCCATCGGCGGCGCCACCGCCTATTTCTTCGCCGGAGCCGCTCCTGCGGCGGGCGCTTCGCCCTCCGGCTTCTTCTCTTTAATGACTTCCGGGCTGGCGGCCGCTTCCGGCACCGTCGACGCCGGTTCCTCCTCCACCGTCGGCGCCATGACCGACAAAACAGTCAGGTCAGCCGGGGTCTTGGCCTCGACGCCTTCTGGCAATTTGATATCGCGGACGTGGATCGAATCTCCAATGTTGAGGTTGGAGACATCGACGGTGATGACATCTGGTAAATCCCGCGGCAGACATTCCACCTCCAGCGTCCGCAGGCTCTGCTCCAGCAGGCCGCCAAAATTCTTCACCCCATTCGCCGTGCCGGTCGGCTCTACCGGAATGTCGGCCTCGATCTTTTCATCCATCGAGACGGCGTGAAAATCGACATGCAGAATATCGCCACCGACGGGCGAGTGCTGCACTTCCTGCAGAAGCACCGTCCGCACTTCTCCCGCGACCTCGAGATCGACCAAGATGTTCTCGCCCGAGGCGTGACTGAGCACGGTGCTGATCTCACGTCGTGAAACCTGCAACGCTTCCGGTTTCATTTTCCCGCCATAAACGATCGCGGGCACAATCCCTCGCGCCTTGAGTTTGCGCGCAGCGGCACGCCCGGTGCCTTCGCGACGTTCCGCAGTGAGTTTGACTTGCTTGGCCATGATCTAATTTTCGTTGTCGATTTTGAACAGCGACGAAACCGATTCGTCATTGTGGATCCTCTTCACCCCTTCGCCGAGCAGTTCCGAAACACATTGCACCGCGACGGAAAAGCCCTCGACGGCACGGACCGGCGTGCTGTTAGTCGTTACTAATTCCTTGATCTCAGATTTTTGCAACCTCTCGATCGCGACGTCCACCAAGACGCTGTGCGAGACTGCGGCATAAATATCGAGGGCGCCATGCTTCTTCAGGATCGAGGCCGCGGAGGTCAGTGTTCCGGCCGTCTCCGTGAGATCATCGACGAGGAGGATGTCGCAGCCTTCCACCTCACCGATGACGTAGAGCGCTTTTGTCTCGGTGGAGCTTTTGCGCTGTTTCGCCACGATGGCAAGGCCGGCCCCGAGCGCCTGCGAGTAGGCCGAAGCCATTTTGATCCCCCCCACGTCCGGCGATACCACCGCCGTCTTCCGCACCAGCTTGGGACGTAAATACTTAATCAGCACGGGCAGCGAATAAAGATGATCGACCGGAATATCGAAAAAGCCCTGCACTTGCTGCGCGTGCAGATCCATCGTCAGGACGCGCTGCACTCCAGCCGCGACCAAGAGGTTCGCAATCAGCTTCGCCGTAATCGGGACGCGTGGTTTGTCCTTCCGATCCTGCCGCGCGTAACCAAAAAATGGAATCACCGCAGTGATGCGGTCTGCGCTGGCCCTGCGCGCTGCATCCACCATGATGAGCAGCTGCATGAGATGGTCGTTCGTCGGCGGGCTGGTCGGTTGGATGATGAATACATCCCGGCCGCGAATGTTTTCCTCGATTCTGACGTAGGTTTCGCCATCGGGAAAAGCGCTGATCGTGGCCTGCCCCAGCGGGATGCCGATGTAATGACAGATGCGCTCGGCCAGATCGCGGTTGGCCGTGCCGCTGAATACCTTCATCTCGGGCTGGAGCGCGAACATAGGGCGCGAAGATTACGCGCGGGGGCGCGGAGATTGCAACCTCCGGCTCGGTTTCCCCGGGAAAAAAAGGAGGCGGCATTTCTGCCGCCTCCGCCAAACACCGACTGTTGACTAACCTAACCTAACTAACATGTACCTAACCAAACCAGAAGAAATCCTTCCCGGAGATCTGCGAGCGTGCCGGAATTTCCCGCGCACTTACCCGGAGATGAGCCGGGGCAGGAGCGATCAGCGGGGGGAAAGTTAATCATTGCCTTAAATTGTTTCGATTCCGGCGCGACAGCCCACAGAGTAGCTCGCAACCTGTAACCTTTATACTTCTAAGTTTTTTCATAATTAGTCGCTAACGTCAATAACAATTCGCTCGGAACCTAAAGATCATTTCCCGTCGCTGCTGACGAGGGCCGGAAACTTGAACTCTCGTCTTGTGGTTTTCGTTCTCTTGAGCTGAGGGGAAAGCGACCCCAGTGCGAAAAATGGGACACCTTCACCAGCCATCGCCTCGGGCTCCGTGGGCGAGCTTTGCACTCCAGTTTGTGTGCTGTGGCAAGCCTGGCAAATCCGCGCCATAGCCCCCATCGGTAACGGCGCCCCAGACGAATATTGGGGCGCGGGGAGGCTTTCTTCGTCGGCTCAATGAGAGTCCGTTTTTCCAGCAGAGCGCTACGGGTGAAGTCGTCAATTTTTTAAGACTCCCGACGTGTCGCACAGCTCCCAGTCCCGGGCAGGGTGGGCATCCTGCTCGCCGAGCCAGGCATCTTGCCTGGCGGTTATTCAAAGACAAAAGGTCGTGCCGGCGAGACGCCTGCACCGGCGGGCGAGACGCCCACCCTACCCGAGACAGGTGCCGCAGCCTCCTGTTCACTTATTAAAGCCACAACCTCTTCTCCGCCTCGCTTCTTAAGTCGTCCGATTCCCGCTACTCTGTCATCCTCCGCCACGGCTCGTCTACCCGCGGTCACGTCGCTCGGTTCGCGCCGCATGACAAGCGCAGCGACATCGCTAAGCTGGCGGCATGCGTGCGTCTCACCTCGAGGATTTTTTCCAATTCCTGAAATTCCCCAGCGTCTCGACCGACCCGGTTTACACCGAGAAAGTAAACGAGTGCGCGCACTGGCTAGTGGAGAAGCTAACGAAAATTGGCCTTTCGGCTCGGCTTTACCCGACGCCTGGTCACCCGGTGGTCTGGGCGCATAATGAGCAGAAGCCAGGGCGGCGCACCCTCCTCATCTACGGCCACTACGATGTGCAGCCGCCCGATCCCGTTCTCCTCTGGGATTCGCCCCCCTTTGAGCCGGTGCTGAAGGACGGCTACGTTTTTGCCCGCGGGGCCACCGATAACAAGGGACAGATCCTCGCGCATATCCTCGGGGTGCAGGAGCAACTGGAAGCGCACGGCGAGCTGCCGATCAATCTGCATTTCATCATCGAAGGCGAGGAAGAGATAGGGAGCAGCAACCTGGGGAACTTTCTCTCGCAAAACAAGGAAGCCCTGAAGTGTGACGTAGTCGTCGTCTCCGATACCGGGATGATTGCGCGGGGCGTTCCCACGATCAGCTACGGTCTGCGCGGAGTCGCCGCGCTGGAGTTGGAAATAACAGGCCCGAAGATGGATCTCCATTCGGGCATCTATGGTGGCGCCGTCGCCAACCCGCTGACCGCCATGGCGCGCCTGCTCGCCACCTTGCATGATGCCGATGGCCACGTCGCGATCCCGGGGTTTTATGACGATGTTCGCCCGTTGGAAGATTGGGAGCTCGAGATGTGGAAAAAGGTTCCGCTCGATCCTGATAAGTTGATCTTGGAGGAAACCGGATCACCGGAGCTCTTCGGCGAAAAAGGCCACACTACGCTGGAGCGACTATGGTCGCGGCCGACGGCCGAAGTGAACGGTTTCGGTGGTGGCTACCAAGGCGAAGGCACGAAAACCGTGATCGGCCGGGAGGCGATGGCGAAGCTCACCTTCCGCCTCGTCCCGAATCAGGATGGCGACAAGATTCTCAATCTCGCCGAGGAATATTTGCAGAAGAATTGCCCGCCGGGGGTGAAACTTCGAATCACCCGCGGGCACGCTGGCGCGTGGTATTTTACCGACCCCCATTCTGAATTTGGAAAAGCCGCCCAACGCGCCCTCAAAGAAGCTTTAAATCACGAGCCGGTCCTTATCCGCGAGGGCGGCAGCATTCCGATTACGAGCGATTTCCGGACCATTCTCGGGGTCGAAACTCTTCTTCTGGGTCTGGCTCTGCCCGACTGCCGGGCGCATTCGCCGAACGAGAATTTCCCGCTCGAAAATCTCGATGCTGGAATTCGGATTAATAAGGCGATGTGCCAGGAACTCGCGAAGTAGCGACTTTTGAATGTCGCCGCGTAAGCGAAATCTCGGGCGGGAATTGTGAAGGCGACTTTGATCCCTCGTGACGCGTGGTGTGGGATGCGCTCGCTTGCCCGTTATTTGATCGCGAGCGCGCTCCTGCTGGGCATTGGTTCTTCTCCCTCGGCGCGGGCGCAGGCAACAGTCGGCGACAAGATTAAGAACATCTTCTCCACTCCGACTCCAACGCCTCACAAAAAGAAGAAGTCACATACCGCGAAGTCCTCGCCCTCACCGACTGCCAGTGCCCCGGCTGAAGAGGAACCACCTTCGCCTTCGCCCTCCAAACACAAGAAAAATACCTCGACCACTCCAGCCCCGACGGGAACTCCGACACCATCCCCATCGTCCACCGCTTCTTCGGAAGAGGATGGATCGCCCTCTCCCGGAAAGAAGAAGTCGTCCTCCAAGAAGAAAAGCACATCATCGCCCACACCATCCCCTTCCAAACCTAAGAAAGCATCGCCGACTCCCGAACCGACGGAAACTCCTTCGCCTTCTCCGTCCCCCACCCCCGAAAATACCGCTCCGAGTGAAGCCGATCATGGCAGTTCGCTGCCGGAAAAAAAAGGAGCTGTGCCTAACGCCACCATCCCGGCAGACGCGATTTCCGGTTTTGAGAAATACTCTCCGAAAGTTCAAAAGTTAATTCAAGGCGCGCTCGATCTCACCGCACGCAACCTGGATTATAAATATGGCTCGGCCGACCCAGATAGCGGCGGGATGGATTGCTCCGGCTTTGTTTATTATCTTCTTCGCCAAAATGGCATTCGCGACGTGCCACGCGACTCGAGCGGCCAGTATGTCTGGCTGCGTCGCGCTGGAAGGATTGAGCCGGTGGTAAGTCGGAAGGAGGACACTTTCGAGTTGGAAAATCTTCGGCCGGGCGATCTCCTCTTTTGGACGGGCACCTACAGTATCGAGCGGGACCCGC
>JBDTXE010000095.1:0-7770 GCA_040006335.1 Verrucomicrobiota bacterium
GGCAGATGAATCGTGGCCAGCATGCAGCGCGCGCTCCCGCCGGCCAGTTCAATGGTGGGGAGTTGAAGAGGAACAATGCGCGCATGTTGCTCGATCGCCTGGATCTGCTCGCGCGTGAGCGACGCTCGGCCCCGCGCGGAGAGCACCAGCAATTTTTCGCGTTCGTTCTGCAACTCGATCGCATTGCCAGCGAATTCCGCGATCTGCGCTTGCGTCAATTCCACCACGGTTCGGCCCGATTGCGTCAGGTGCCGCCGCACCGTTTCACGTTCCATTTCTTCGGCAATGCAATCGGCGCCAAGAAGAGCGAAGTGGGTGGCGAGGCACATCATCACATTGGTGTGGTAGATGGTAGAGCCTTCCGCATCGGCGCTGCCAAAGCAGATCGGTTCGAAATTGAAATCAGCGCAAAAACGTTGGAGCGGCGCCGGTTGTGTTCGCTGGGAAAGAGAAACGTAGGCCACCCGGTTAAGATGATCGAGGACGAGGCTGCCGGTGCCCTCGAGGTATTGCTGCGATTTTTCGAAAGCGGTGTAATCCACGACCTCGCCCACGCGATAATGGCGCCGCAGTTCCTCGAGCACCTCGGGGCGACGCTCCAGGCGTCGTGCTGGGGAAAGCATGGGGTAAAGCGCGATACGTCCGTCGTGGTGAGTCGAGAGCCAATTGTTCGGGAAGACCGCGTCGGGCTTTTCCGGCGACGCCGTATCATCCATCACGTGAACGGTCACGCCGTGCCCACGGAGCTGCTCCACCGCGCGATCGAATTCGCGCCGCGCATTTTCCGTTAGCTCCGCCTCATCCTGCCCGAGGCCGGTTTGTTGGAATGAATTGTCCGCCGCCGTTTCCGGATTCGGAAAGAACCGGCTGGGCCGGATCATCAACACCGCGCCCGCGCTCTGTTCGATCGATGGCACCGCGGGCTGCGCTTAGATGGAGGCGCTTTCGGTCGTGAGCTCGCGCGCCGCGATCGCCGGGGTGGCGTGCCGGCTGCCGCGATAACGGATGACGGCAAAGCTAACGAAGAGCAGATCTACGACGACAAACGCCGCGACGTATCCTTCCCCCCCAATGCCGAAGCCATAGCTGTGCAGGCCTTTGCCGAGAACGAAATTCACTCCATACCACGCCATGAGGACGGCGAGAAAGCAGACCACGCTGGCGACGACGAGGCCGAATTGCGTCCACCAACCCGCGAGCCGCCCATGCAGCGTGGTGATGTAACAGAGCAGGGCGATGAGCGCCCATGTTTCCTTCGGATCCCATCCCCAGAATCTCCCCCAGGAGTAATTCGCCCAGACGCCGCCGAGAATGGTTCCGGCGGCGAGGAGAAGAACGCCGAGCTGGAGCACGCGGTAAAGCCAGAAATGCATCGGCGCATCCGCGCGTGTCTCGCTTGGGTTGCGCGCGTAACGGAAAAGCAGAATGTGCCCGAAGCCCATCGCCAGCGCGAAAGCGGCGTAACTGAGCGTGATCGTCAGCACATGAATCGTTAGCCAGAAGTTATCGCGCAAGACCGGGACCAGCGGATCGATGCTCGCCGGCATGGCGATCGGCATCTGATGCACGAGCAGAAGCGCGATGAGCGTGACCGGCAAAGCCGCCAGCAGATAAATCGGAGTGCGATAGCGGGCAAAAAAGATCATCCCGAAAAACGAGACCGCGAACGACACCCAGATGATCGATTCATACATGTTCGTCACCGGCGGGCGCCCGCCGATGAGGCAACGCATGACGATGCCAGTGGCGTGGAAGGCAAGGGCCAGTAGGGCGATCATGATGCCCATGATCGAGATCCCTTTCCATGGTCGCTTCGAGAGATGCGCGAGCAGGAGAAAGAGAAAACCGAAACCGTAACACCAGATCGCCCGATAGAAGGCGTCGAGATGGTTATAAGAATACTCGAGCTGGAGTTTGGAATCGGGCGGATAAATAGCGGGATTCAGCGCCCGCAGACCTTCGCGAGTTTGCCGCGCACTGGTGCTGAAGTTGAAGTGGTCGCCGTCGTGAAAGGCGCGCATCGTCGCGGCGAGCGAGGCCATCGGTGGACCAGTGCGCTGTTCGCCATAGGCGGCTGAAACCGTCGCGGGTTCGGGGACGAGCCAGGGCGCGTTTGCATCCTGCGCCGGTGGCACAATGAGAAGGGCGCTGCCGTCAGTGACATGGGCAAACAGCGCCAGCCGATCGCTCACGCTGACCGCTTCCTGCTGGTTGCGGTTCAATTCCTTGCCGGCGCGCTTCAGTCCCCGGCCTTCGTTCGCAAGCCGCTGCAACTCCGCCGCCTGACTCAACTGCGCGAAAGAAAATCGGCGTCGCGTTTTCTCAAGGCTGAGTTCCTCGATCAGACTGCCGCGCGCGACCAAAATCATCGGCTCGTTTTTCCAGTCGTGCGTTTCCAGCAGGGCCGAGAGTAGAAAGTCAGTGCCCGCCCAGGTTCGCCCCGTCTGATCGCGATAGGTGGAACGTCCGCTCAATTGCACGAGCGTTTGCTGCGCGAAGGTGTCGATCGGTTTGCGTCGCCCATTGTCCTGAATGGCCAGGAGACCGAACTGCCGAAAATCCAGCGGCTCGCTCTGGGCGCGCGCCGCGCCGGCCGTCAGACAAAAGAAAAGCGCAACCGCGATAACTGCTCTCACCCCACAGGTTACCCGCGCGCCTCTTCCCGGCAACGCCCACGCCATTTTTCCACATCGGCGGGGGAATCGAGGTCGATCGCGCCCCCGGGAAACTCAATGTGGGCGACTCGTCTCGGGTCCGCTTCGATCACATTCTTGGCTCCGCTTTCGTCAGGCAATTGCGCCAGCTCGGAAAAACAAACCCGACCGAAAAGTGCCGGCACGCCCAGCGTCCCGGCGTAGCGCGAAGCGACAATCGGAGAGTTCGTTTCAGCGTGACGCTGGATCAGCGCGCGGACGATTTGTCGATCCAGCTGCGGCTGATCGCAGACGAGCAGGAGCAAAGCGGAAAGATCCAGATCAGCGAGATGTTGGAGGCCGAACCGGAGGGAGCTGCCGATTCCACGTTGCCAGGCAGGATGGTGAATGACCGTGGCTGGGAGATCGATGACGGCAGACTGGACACGATCGTGCGCGTCCCCCGTGACGAGGCAGACGGGATCGCACCCGGCTTCCACCGCGGCCCGCGCGGCGGCATGGACGAGTGTTTCACCGCAGAACTCGAGAAACTGTTTCGGCTCGCCCAGACGACTGGAGCCGCCGGCGGCGAGAATTAGCGCGCCGATCCGGTCCATGCCATCGGCACCGGTCGATGAATGGGCGACTTCCGATCGCGCAGATGCGCTGGGGTTTCGCCGCTAAAGACAGCCTGGATTTCGGCCAGAATCGAAAGCGCAATCTCCTCGGCGGAATCGGCGCCGAGGTTCAAACCGGCGGGAGCAAAGAACTGCGACGTCAATTCCGCGCCGCTGTCCAGGATGTCGATAAGGATTTCGTCGCGGCGCCGGCGCGGCCCGATGAGACCCACGTAGCGGAGCGAGAGCGGCAGGAAGAAACGGAGCGCAGCGCAGTCGCGCCCGAAGTTATGTGTGGCGACAACGACCGCGGTGCGCGCGTCGGGCACTTCCAGAAATTGCGAGACAGCCTCGAGCACGATCACTTCCCAGCCCAGCGCCATGGCCTGGCTGCGCAATGCCGTCGCGTCCGGACCATCGCCGATGACAACGAGTCGCAGTCCCGGTTCAATCGTTTGCACGAAGGCGCTTTCTTCGACAAATCCGTCAACGATACGGCTGCCGAGGATGGCGCAATTTTCGAAGAGGGTTGCGATCTGGCAGCTCTGTCGCGCGCGAAAGCGGGCGCGCAGTTCTGGGAGAAGTTGATTGGCGACCGGCTCGACGAAAATTTCGATGCTGCCGCTACAGCCGAAGCGGCGGCGGGTATCGAAGGAAAGCAGCTTCGCCTTTTCACAGCGCAACACTTCCTGTGCAGCCGCGACCACTTCCTCCTCGATGCAACCGGCGCTGACCGATCCCACGCTCTCGCCGCTGGCGCGAATAAGCATGCGCGCACCCGGCCGACGATAACTCGATCCCTGCGCGCGGACTAAAGTCGCGAGCGCAAGGGATTCGCCCCTGTGATTCTCCCAGAAGAGAATAAGATCGCGCATTTCCTTCATCTTATAGCTTTGTTGTTCGCGAACACGCTGTCGTCCGCCAACGCGCCGCTGTCTGCCACCACGCCGTCAGCATAGTTCGGGATGACAAAGGGCTACGCCACATCCAAGAGCTTATCGACCGTAATCGGGAGATCGCGCACCCGTTTTCCGGTGGCGTGAAAGACGGCATTCGCCACGGCGGCGGCGATGCCGGTGATGCCGATCTCGCCAAGGCCACGGCAGCCAATCGGATTAAATTCGAAATCGGGTTCGCCAACGAAGGCAACATCGATCGAGGGGGCGTCGGCGTTCGTCATCACGTGGTAGTCGGCGAGATTCCGCGTCACCGGCAAACCGGTCATCGGGTCGTATTCCGTCGTTTCGGTCAGCGCCATTCCGATGCCCATGATGACGCCGCCGAGAATTTGGCTGCGCGCGGTTTTGGCGTTCACAATCCGGCCGCCATTGACGACGCTGACGACGCGCGTGACCTGGACGCGCGGGAGGAGCGGATCGATTTTCACCTCAACAAAGTCGGCGCCAAAGGATTGAAAGGTGAACTTCTTGTTCTGTTCCGGCGTCCCGACCTTGCTTTCGGCTTCGAGAGAATCACGACCGGCGCGCTTGAGCAGATCGTTATAGCTGTCGGATTTGCCGCGGTCGCTCCGCAGGCCAATCCGCCCGGGTGCGACCATCGCGATCTCCTCGGCCTTCTGCTGAAAGAGCGGCGACTTCGCATCCTTGATTGCTAGCTCAGCTAACGATTTATGGAAAAGTCCCGCCAGTTCATGCAGGGCGGTGCCAACGGTGGCGGTCGAATTCGAACCGCCCGCGACCGGACCGAATGGGTAATCCGATTTGCCGAGCTCAAAGGTGATCTTCTCGAAAGGAATGCCGAATTGCTCCGCGGAAATCTCGGTGAAGGCGGTGTAGGCCCCGGTCCCGAGATCATGCGTCGCGCATTGCACCGTGGCCGTGCCGTCGGTTTTGTAGATGATCTTCCCGGCCGCGACCATCTTATGCGCGGGATAGGTCTTCGTCGCCATGCCCCAGCCGACCAGGAGGTCGCCATCTTTCATTGAGCCCGGCTGCGGGTTGCGTTTGGACCAGCCAAAACGTTCCGCGCCCATCTGATAGCATTCCTTCAAAAACTTCGCGCTGAAGGGCACGTCCTTGATCGGATCGTTCTCCGCGTGGTTTACCATCCGCAACTGCACCGGGTCCATTTTCAGGGCGATGGCGAGCTCATCCATCGCGCATTCGAGAGCATAAGTGCCGGGACATTCGCCGGGCGCGCGCATGAACGTCGGCGTGGCGACGTTCACCGGGTAAACCGTTTCCTCGATCTTGATCGCGTCGCTGGCATACATCAGCGCGGTCGAACGCGCACCGCACGATTCGGTGAACTGTCCGACCGTCGAGGTCAGCGTCTGTGAGACGTGTTGCATCCCTTTCAATTTTCCGTCACTGCTGGCGGCGAGGGTGAGAGTCTGCCGGGTCGGCGTCCGATGACCGGCGCTGGTGAACATGCTTTTGCGCGGCAAATGGAATTTCACCGGCACGCCGGTGGCCTTCGCGGCCGTGGCCGCAAGCAGCACGTGCGGCCAGATCGCGCCCTTGCAGCCGAAGGCGCCACCGACGTAGGGACAAATCACCCGGACATTTTCCACCGGCAGATCCCAGGCGTGGGCGAGCTGGCTTTGGCCGCCTTTCACAAACTGGGTCGCATCATAGAGCGTGAGCTTATCGTCCGCTTCCCAGTGCGCGATCGTGCCCGACATTTCGATCGGGTTATGCGTTTCGGTCGGCGTGATATAGGTCTGCTCAATTTTCGTTAGACTGGAATCCGCGAAAGCTTTGCCGACATCGCCTTTTTTCGGCTGAACTTTTTCGTTGTTGTTTCTGGCCGGCTGCTTCGCGTCCTTTTGCGCCGCTTCTAGATTCAGGATCGGCTCAGTCGGCGTGTAGGTGACCCGCACGAGCGAGGCGGCGTATTGCGCGGCCGGAATCGTCTCGGCAACAACGAGTGCAACGTATTGGCCGGCGTAGTGAACGAGGTCGTCGCTCAGCGGCAGACGTTCTTCGTTCCGAATGCCCTGCAATTGTTCCGGAATGATCGGCTTCGTCGGGTTCTTCGGCTTCGGCGCGTTTTCATGGGTGAGGACGGTGAGCACTCCAGGAACCGACTTCGCCGCGCTGAAATCAATCGCCGCAATTTTTCCTTTGGCGATATTGCTCTCGACCGGCCAGGCGTAGGCGCATTTCGGGACTTCGAACTCGACCGCATATTTGGCCGCCCCCGTCACTTTCAATTTGCCGTCGACGCGGTCTCGCGCCGACCCGAGGATACTTGTCTCCGCCATATCAGGTCATTCCGGCGACGGCGGTGAGCGCGCTGACGATGGCGCGTTTCGCCAGCTCGATTTTAAACGAGTTATGCTTGTAGCCTTTGGCCGCAGCCAGTTCCGCCTCCGCGGCCGCGCGAAAAGTTTGCTCGTTCGCCTCTTTGCCGGCGAGAACCTGTTCGGCCTTGCTCGCCCGCCACGGCTTGTGCGCGACACCGCCGAGTGCAACCCGCGCCGATTTAATTTGCCGGCCGTCGAGGTCAAGCGCGGCCGCCACGCTGACAAGAGCGAAGGCGTAGCTGGCGCGATCCCGAACCTTGAGATAATGCGATCGCGTCGCGAAAGGGATCGCGGGCAAATCGACCGCGGTGATGAGTTCGTCCGCCTGCAAATTGGTCTCGACGTTGGGCGTGCTGCCGGGCAAACGATGGAAATCGCCGATCGGGATTGAGCGCGCGCCCTTCGATCCCTGAACCTGAACCACGGCATCGAGCGCGGCGAGGGCCACGTTCATGTCACTCGGGTTGGTCGCGATGCATTGTTCGCTTTGGCCGAGAATGGCGTGGACGCGATTGAACCCGTTCAGCGCGCCGCAGCCACTGCCCGGGACGCGCTTGTTGCACTGCGGAAACGCCGGATCGTAAAAATAGTAACAGCGCGTTCGCTGCAAAAGATTTCCACCGGTCGTTGCCAGATTGCGCAGTTGCGGACTGGCGCCCGCGAGCAACGCCTCGCTCAGCATCGGGTAGCGCTGCGTGATCAAGGCGTGTTCGGCGAGATCGGAATTGCGGACGAGCGCGCCGATGCGCACGCCGCCGCCATTCGGAAGTTCTTCCACCTCGGCGAGGGCAAGACGATTGACGTCGATCAAATGGGGCGGCGTTTCCACGCCCATCTTCATCAGGTCGATCAGGTTCGTTCCGCCGCCGAGAAATTTCGCCGCCGGATTCTGGCCAATGCCGTTGATCGCTTCCTGCGGATCGGCCGCCCGTGAATAGGAAAACGGATTCATGCGCTCTGCGCCGCCGCTTTCTTCACCGCGTCGATGATGTTCGGATAGGCGCCGCAACGGCAGAGATTCCCGCTCATCCACTCGCGAATCTCTGCGTCGCTTTTGGTGTGGCCTTCCTTGATGCAGGCGACCGCCGAGCAAATCTGGCCCGGGGTGCAGTAGCCGCATTGAAACCCATCGTGCTCGATAAAAGCGGCCTGCACCGGATGCAGTTGATCGCCCGTCGCCAAGCCTTCGATCGTCGTAATTTCGGCCCCGTCATTGACGACCGCGAGCATGAGGCACGAATTCACCCGCCGG
>JBDTXE010000096.1:0-7733 GCA_040006335.1 Verrucomicrobiota bacterium
ACTCCCGCCCAGTTAATGCCAAAGCTTTGTTTGGGATTGGCGGTGACCTCGACCAGCCTCGCCTCGATCATGACCTGCTTGGTCGGCTTATCCACGTTCGCCAGCAGCTTGCGCACGTTGTCGATGTTGCTGCGAGTCTCACGGAAGAAGACCATGTTGGTGCGCTCGTCCACCTGCGGAGGATCCTTGCTCGCCAGCTGTGATGCGATAAGCGGTGCGATATCCTTCGCGCGCGAATAGCTGAACTGGTAGCTGTCGCTCTCAGTTGGCTCCTTCGCGCGTTCGGCGTCGGTTTTGACGTAGTACACGTTGTCGATCTTGTCCATGAACAGGCCCTTTGCCTTGACGATGATGGCGACGGCCTGGAGCGCGGTGACATCCTCCAGACGCATGGTGACGGTGGAATTCGGCGGTAATTGATCGCTCACCACCATGTTGATCTTGGCCTGACGCGCGAGCAATCGCAGCACCTGCCCGACGTCGTCGCCCTGAAACTCTCGCACGCCGACGCCCCCGTTCTCCGCAGCCTCATCAACCGCGGCTGGAGCAACGGTAGCACTGCTGGTGGTTCCCGCGTTGGTCGTCGTGGCCGTCGCCGGGGTGGTCGTAGTGGTAGTTGTAGCGGTTGCGGGGACGCTAGAGGGCGTGATCCCAGCTGGGCTGGGGGAAATCGTCGATGCCTGAACCAGCGCTGCATCAGTCTTTGTCGTCGTTTTCGTGGAAGCGCCGAGGGCTGGCGTTTGCAAATCGGCCATGGAGTTTGATGTGCTGCCAGGCGTCGGGGTGGCGGTCTGCCCAAACGACACCGTTGCCATCGCGAAGAGGGCCGTGATACCGCAGGCCAATGAAGGAGTGACTTTTGCCATATGGATAAACCCGAGTTGTAGAAGTGCGGGTCGCTTAAAAGCAGAAAGCAGACCAGCGCCCTCCCGCGGGGAGCGGGCCGACGGCGGGAGGCGCGGTAACCATTTTGCCCGCGGTTACTTCGCGCGAGCGGCAGGGACCGCTGCTCCCTTAGCCTCGACTGTCGGGCTCGATCACCCGCCCCTGCACGCGCTTGATCTGGGTGTGATGCGTCAGCACGTGCACCCGCCCATCGCTCCCGCGGAAGAATGCACTCAGAACCCAGCTGACCAGGCTGACCACGATGGCTCCCCAAAAGGCGCTTCCGAAACTATCGACATGAAATCCGCCCACGATGCTGGGAACAAGCAGGAGCATGAGCCCGTTCACCACCAGGACAAAAAGGCCGAGCGTCAGCAGAATGAGCGGGACGCTCAACAGGAGCAGAATGGGTCGCACAAAAGCATTTAAAATTCCGAGGAGGAGCGCAGCACAGATCAGCGCAGTAGCACTATCGTAACGAATCCCGCTAATCACCCAGCTCGCCACCACCACGGCCAAGGTCGTGATCGCCCATCGAAAAAGAAAATGCCGCATTCCTTGAAACTAGCGACGAGCCGGCGTGGATGCCAATATTTTGACAAATCGCTTGCGCGCTTTCGAGTCCGCGCTAATCCGTACGCGAAGTGACTAGAAAAAAGAAAAATACTGTAGCGAACGTGAACATGGAAAAGCCGGCCAATGTCGCCCCGACGGCGAAGGCAAAGGCTACGAGGAAGCGGAAAGGGCCAGCCACCAGGCAGGAAGTAACGCCTCATCCGATCGGCGGGGAGACAAACGGAATCAGCGATGACGCGATTCGGATTCGTGCCTATTTCATCAGCGAGGCGCGGAGCCAGTTCGCCATTCCAGGCGATGCCGCAGTCGATTGGATAGAAGCGCGCCGCCAGCTGGTGGACGAAGCTAGTCGTGAGGAATCGGCCGCGCTGGGCGTGAAGCGGTAACTGCGCTCTTCGGCAACGCGAGAGCGCGCGGGCACGGGACCTATCGAACAGCAATATCCGGCGTAATTTCTGTCAGTTTCTGCAGAAGTCGCTCCATCTGAAATGGCTTCGCGAGGAAACCGCGCACGCCCGGCTCCCGCATCAGCTCTCGCGCCCTCTCTTCATCCCCTCGCCCTGAAATCAGGATAAGGGGTGGAAGAGCGGCGGGAGGATTGACGTGACCGTAAACCTTACCGATGAGCGTGAAAAGCATCGCGCCGTCGATCATCGGCATGGCGAAGTCGAAAATGAAGGCACGATACCGTTTCTTCAGCGCCAACTCGAACGCATATTCTGGATTGGGCGTAGCATCTACCTCGCAATCGAACCGCTCGCTGATAGCTTCGCGCATCAGACGGCCGAGTGCGTGGTCGTCATCGGCGATGAGAATGCGATTCGTTTGCGGTTCTGCCACGGGACAGGCTTGCGCTAATCGGCGCTGTGTTTCAAGTTTCCTTCTGCACGATGAGTCCTGAATCCGCTTTAGCGGACGCTTTGCGCGAGCGTTTGCGTCTTATCGCCGATCAAACCAGCCGGCGGCAGCCAGAACAACATCTGGAGCGCTTGCGCGAGATTTCCGAGCACATTGACCGCATCGCTGCCACTCTGCCCCAGCCAATGCCGGCGCAGCTCGAACACTATCTACAACGGCGAAGCTATGACAAAGCACTAGCGCTGCTCGATCAGCAGGTCCGCCCTTCCGCCTGAGGCGCGAACGCCTACCGCGAGTATAACTCGACGATCAACTGCTCGTTGACCATCGGCTGAATCTCTTCGCGGGTCGGGACCCGGGCCACGCGGCCCTTCATCGCGTCGCGATCGACTGTCAGCCAATCGGGAACCGGAGCGATCTGCGTCAGCTCCAGATTGCGCAACGCCAGCTGCCGGGACTTCGGTTTCTCTTTCACCGTGATCTCGTCGCCGGGCTTCACGTTGTAGGATGAAATGTTGACCCCACGGCCATTGACGAGAACGTGACCATGCGAAACCAACTGGCGAGCGCCGCTGCGAGTATTCGCCAAGCCGAGACGGAAAATGACATTATCGAGCCGGGTCTCGAGCAATTGCAGGAGGGTTTCTCCGGTTACCCCGCGCCGACGCAAGGCACTCTGAAAAGTCCGGCGAAACTGCTTTTCCAGCAGACCATATTGGTAACGAAGCTTCTGTTTCTCACCCAGAGCAATCGCGTAGTCGCTCTGTTTCCGACGCGAGCCCTTCGGCCCGTGCATCCCCGGCGGGTAATTCTTCCGCTCGAGTGATTTTGAAGGTCCGAAGAGCGGCACTCCATAGCGCCGCGCCACTTTGGTTTTAGGTCCGGTGTATCTGCCCATGTAAAAAGTAATTTAGAAACTCAGTGATCGCTCAGACACGCCGCTGCTTCGGAGGTCGACAGCCGTTGTGGGGCACCGGAGTAACATCGCGAATGACGGACAATTCCAGCCCGATCGCCTGCAGCGCGCGGACGGCCGATTCCCGACCCGCCCCGGGGCCCCTCACCAGCACTTCTACTTCTTTCAGTCCATGACCCATCGCTTGGCGGGAAGCATCCTGAGCCACCATCTGGGCGGCGTAGGCGGTACTCTTGCGCGAACCTTTGAAGCCGACTTTGCCCGCACTCGACCATCCGATAACGTTTCCGCGCATATCAGTGATGGTGACGATGGTATTATTGAAAGTAGCGAGAATATGGGCCACGCCGCTGAGAACATTCTTACTGCCTTTCGCCTTAACGATTTTTGGCCGCTCGATGTCGTTCGGATCGAGTGAAAGATTTTCGACGGGGGCTGCGGCGGCGGGCGCTGCTTCTTTCTTTCCCTTAGCGGGTTTCTTCGGTTTGTCCGCCGCCGGAGCAGCTGCGGCAGCGGCCGGGCGTGGCGCGCCTTCGGCCTCCGGGGCGGCAGCGTCGCCATTCGTCTCTGCGGCTGGAGCGGGAGTTTCGGGTTTGGCTTCTGCCTCCGGCTTGGTCTCAGGTTTCGCCTCAGCAGTTTCAGGCTTCGTTTCAGCAGCCGGAGCTTTTGCTGCTGCCTTGGGCTTCTTCTCCGATTTCTCGGTCTTCTTCTCTTCAGCCATTTCTTAAACCTTGCCTGCTTTCGCGTCCTTATTCCGAATCACGCCCACTGTCTTGCGCGGACCTTTGCGGGTGCGGGCATTGGTGCTGGTGCGTTGCCCGCGGACCGGCAAACCACGCCGATGTCGAATCCCGCGGTAGCAGTTGATCGCCTGCAGCCGCTTCAAATTTCCCTGGAGCTCCCGCCGCAGGTCGCCTTCGATCGTGGTCTTATTGCTTGTGATCGTCTGGATGATCTCGTTCAACTGCTGCGGAGTCAGGTCCTTCGCACGCATGTTGGGATCGATATTTGTCTGTTCCAGGATCCGTTTTGCCGTCGTCGGCCCGATCCCATAGACGTAGGTCAGGGACGCTTCGATCCGTTTATCCGAGGGAATTTCTACTCCTAGAAGTCTGGGCATAATCTTGAACGCAAGCGGGCGTTACCCCTGGCGCTGCTTGTGCCGGGGGTTCTTGCAGATGACGCGCACAACGTTCTTGCGCTTCACAATCTTGCAAGCTTCACAAAGTCTTTTAACTGATGGTCGAACTTTCATTACTCCACGTGGCGAAAAGGCAGAGGCAATCCGCCTTTATTTATGGCGGTAGGTGATCCGCCCTTTCGACAAATCGTAGGGCGAAATCTCTAGCATAACTTTGTCTCCTGGCAAGATGCGAATGAAGTGCAGGCGCATCTTTCCTGAGATGTGGGCCAGGACAAGGTGCCCGCTCGGCAGTTCCACCCGGAACATGGTGTTGGCCACGAGCTCAACGACCTTGCCTTCTACTTCAATTGCGTCTTTCCGCGCCATGTCAGGATTTCAGGCTCCGCCCGCGTGATCAAAACGGTGTGCTCAAAGTGGGCGGAAGGCATTCCGTCCGAGGTAGACGCGGTCCAGCCATCATCGAGGAGTCTAACGGAAGCCGTCCCCAAATTAATCATCGGTTCGATCGCCAGGGTCATCCCGGCTTTCAAGCGGGGCCCGGTCCCGCGCTGCCCATAGTTGGGCACCTGCGGCTCCTCGTGCAATCTGCGGCCGACGCCATGCCCGACAAACTCGCGCACGACACAGAAATTATTGCGCACCGCTTCGGCTTCGATTTCGGCGCCGATATCTCCGAGTCGGTGCCCCTCATGAGCGACGGCAATGCCGCGCTCCAGCGCCTTCTCCGTCACCCGCAGCAATTGCTCCACTCGCTCCCCCACGACTCCCACCGGAACCGTGGTCGCCGTGTCGCCGACCCAGCCGTCCCGCACCACGCCGATATCAAGCTTCACGACATCGCCGTATTGGATGCGACGCTCACTCGCAATCCCGTGGATGACTTCCTCGTTGAGCGAAATACAAATGTTCCCGGGGTAAACGCGATGCCCGAGGCGATATCCCAAAAACGCGCTCTTCACCCCCGCTTCCGCCATCAGTTCGGCCGCCGCCGTGTCCACTTCGCGCGTCGTGATCCCCGGGCGAATCAATTCCACGACCCGCTCCAGAATATCGCTGGCGGTGCGGCAGGAGAGCCGCATTTTGTCGGCTTCTTTCGCGGTCTTAATCGGAATCATGCCGATTCAATCAGTCGCGCGATTTCGGCGAAGACCGCTTCCCGGTCCTGGTTGCCGTCGATTCGGTGCAACACGCTGCTGTTCTCGTAAAACTCCGCCAACGGCTCCGTCTTGGCGTGGTATTCGCGCAGGCGATTCTGCAAAACTTCCAGGTCGTCATCAGTTCGGCGCGCCAAAGGCCCTTCGCAATAGGGGCAAACCGCGCGCTCGGCAAAATTACCCGCACTAGCCGTGGTGACGAAGCCGCAAGAGCGACATTGCAAGCGGCCGGAGATTCGGTCGTGCACGGTCTGCTCAGACACTTCCAACCAGATCGCAAGATTCACCGGGGTCCGATGCGCCGCCAGGATGCGATCGAGATTCTCCGCCTGCGGAAGGGTGCGCGGGAATCCGTCAAAAACAAAACCGTGGGCGCCGTGCAGGCGCAGCCAGTCTTCGATTAGCTTCACGATCGTCGCATCCGGGACGAGACCGCCGTGCTGCGTGATTTCAGCCGTCTCCAGCCCGAGAGCTGTTCCGAGATCCTTTTCGCGACGTAAAATTGCTCCCGGAGAAGTCACCGGCACACCAAAATGCCGCGTGATCATCTCCGCCTGCGTTCCCTTCCCAGAACCGGGCGCGCCCAGCAATACGAGTCTTCTTTTCAACGGAAGCGTAAAACAGCAGATGGACGACCCGACTGCAAGATTCCGCAAGCAAACAGCATTCCCTTAGCGCCCGTAAAGAAACACTGCCATTCCGCCGATGGCCAGAATCGCGATGGCGACGTAAAGCCACACCAGCGTGCCTTCACCCGCCGGCTCGCCTCGGTTATAAGAAGCACGCGCATCGGAGCGCCCGCGAATGCGACCTTTGCGCAGAAATCCATCGTAATGTCGCTGAATCAAATGGGTCTCGACCTGCCGCATGGTATCGAGGATCACGCCCACAATAATTAGCAGACTTGTCCCACCAAAGAATTGTGCGGTGATCGTGGGAACGTGTAATCCTTGGCTGAGCAAGCTAGGCAACACCGCGATCAGCGTCAGGAAAATGGCACCCGCAAAAGTAAGGCGAGTCATGGTGAAATCGAGGAAATCGGAAGTCGGCTTCCCTGGTCGCACGCCCGGAATATATCCACCGTATTTTTTCAGATCATCGGCAATCTGCGCGGGCTGGAACTGAGTCGCCACCCAGAAGTAGCTGAAGAAAAAAATCATCGCCGCCAGCAGGACGTAATGCGGCCAGCCATTCGACATCAAATCGGTGATCTGCTTGGCGGTGCTGCTGTTCTTGAATAAAAAGCCGACGATCGTGGTGGGGAAGAGCAGAAGCGCCCAGGCGAAAATGATTGGCATCACTCCCGCGTAGTTCACCTTCAAAGGCATATACTGCGTCTGGCCACCGTACATTTTCCGGCCGACCACGCGTTTGGCGTATTGGACCGTAATCTTCCGGACGCCCTGCGTCACCGCGATGACGGCAGCGATGACGAAAAAGAGAAACGCCACCATGAGAACAAGAATGGCAGGGTTGACCTGGCTGGTCCCCGCTGCGCCGGAAGGAACGAAGGTTTTCCAGGCCTGCGCCAGCGCCGCGGGCAAACGCGCGACAATGCCCACCGTGATGATGAGCGAGATGCCATTGCCGATGCCGCGCTCGGTAATCTGATCACCCAGCCACATCAGAAAAAGTGTGCCCGTCGTCAGACAGATCACCGTGACCAGGCGAAACGTCACTCCTTGATCGTCGACCAACGGGACGCCGAGTTTGCGAATGGTGTCGGTGATTCCCGGCAACATGGTGTGATACGACTCCGGATGCTGAAAGGAGACGGCCAGCAAATACCCCTGAAAGATGCAAAGAATAACCGTGGCATACCGGGTATACTGCATGATTTTCTGGCGGCCGCCGTCCTCCCGGGCGAGCCGTCCCAGTTGCGGGATCACCGCCGTGAGCAGCTGCAGCATGATCGACGCGCTGATGTAGGGCATGATCCCGAGCGAGAAAATCGCGCAGTTCTCCAGCGCGCCACCGCTGAACAGATTGAAGAGTGCGGCCACCCCGCCTCCTGCATTCTGCGTCAGTGAACTTTTGAACCAATCCTGCAACACCGCCTGATTCACTCCCGGCGTGGTGATCACTGCTCCAAGCCGGACGATAACGATCACGGCCAGCGTAAAAAGAATCCGCCGGCGCAGCTCCGGAATCTTCACCGAGTTCAGAAAAGCCGAGATCATTTCCTGCCCGGGATTATGAA
>JBDTXE010000097.1:0-7679 GCA_040006335.1 Verrucomicrobiota bacterium
CCGGCAACGCAACGTGCTTTTGCGCTTCACAACGCCCCGCGCTCTCGTAAGCTTCGCCGCATGATTGAGCTCGAAGTCTATGCCGCAGGTTTGCGTGACCTCGATAAAATCCTCGAGCTGGATCGACAACTCGAGACCGTTCCCGGTGTGCGTTACAAGGTGGATAGCCATCATAACCTTGTTTACCTCGAGCTCGATGAGGCCACTCTGACGTTGCGCCAACTAAGGGCGATGTTTCGCAAGACCGGCCTCGACCCGCGCTTCGTCGGCGCCATTCCGGACGAGCTGCGCGAGAAATCCGAGACGCAACCGCTCACCACTTGAGCGGCAGGACGCAGCGTTGCGCGCCGTCATCGTAAATTATGTTTGGGCGTCTCTTTATCGCGCTGGGCACGCCGGTCGTCGGCTTTGTGCGCTTCCTCGGAGAAATTCTTCTTCTCGCCGCGGATACTTTTCGTTGCCTTTTCACCCACCGCCTGCGGTGGCGCCTTTTCCTTCGGCAAATGGTGGACATCGGATTGCACTCGCAGATGCTCGTCATCGTTACCGGTGGTTTCACTGGCGCTGTCTTTGCCGCGCAGACCTTCTTTCAATTTAACAAACTAGGCATGGGCTCGGCCGTCGGCGCGGTCGTCTCGGTCGCGATTTGCCGCGAACTCGGCCCAGTCCTGACGGCCTTGATGGTCAGTGGTCGCGTGGGCGCGGCCATGACGGCCGAGATCGGGACGATGAAAGTGACCGAGCAGGTCGATGCCTTGCGAGCACTGGCCGTTTATCCCGTGGATTACCTTGTCGTCCCGCGCGCTCTCGCGATGATGGTTTCCATGCCGCTGCTCACCGCGGAGTGCATCGGCTTCGGAATCATTGCCAGCTATCTCACCGCCCTCACTCTCTTGGATGTCAATGGCACCTATTATCTCGCGAACATGGTTCGCTGGACGCTCTTGCGCGACCTGATCATGGGAACGTCGAAAGCGTTTTGCTTTGGCATCCTCATCGTCTTCATTTGCTGCCACAAGGGGCTGACGACACGCGAAGGTGCGGTCGGCGTCGGACGGGCGACGACCGAGGCGGTGGTCGTTTCATCTCTGGCGGTGCTCATCTCCAACTTCTTTTTAACGATGGCGCTGAACATCGTTTACCCCGCGGGGTATCAGTAGGATGGCGAAGAGGCGCGGTGTGGCTGATCGGGATCCCGAACGGGGGCAACCAAAGGAAGAGAAAAGCGCGCCGATGATTTCGGTGCGCGGCTTGCGCAAGAGCATTGCCGGCCAGGAGATTTTGCGCGGGATCGATCTGGAGGTATCGGTCGGTGAAACGCTCGTTATCATCGGCCGGAGCGGCGGCGGCAAATCGGTTTTGCTGAAACATCTCATCGGGCTGCTGCAGCCGGATGCCGGGGAAATCCGCGTGACCGGCCAGAATATTACCGGGATGAAAGAACGCGCGCTCCGGAGCGTTCGCGAAAAAGTGGGCATTCTTTTTCAAAGCGGCGCGCTCTTCGATTCCCTCAACGTCGAGGACAACCTGGCTTTTCCATTGCTGGAAGCGGGCGAGCGGGACGTGAATGCTATCCGCCGGCGGATCAACGAAGTTCTCGATGTCGTCGAACTCGAGGGCGAGAACGAAAAAATGCCGGAGAGCTTGTCCGGCGGGATGCGCAAGCGCGTCGGGCTGGCGCGCGCCATCATCCGACAGCCTTCCTGCGTTCTCTATGATGAACCGACTTCGGGCCTCGATCCGGTGGTCTCAGACAGTATTGACCGTCTCATTCGCCGCTTGCAGGAGCGCTTTGGCATGACCAGCGTGGTCGTCACCCACGACATGAAAAGCGCGTTTCACGTCGCTGATCACATCGCCTACCTGCACGACGGCCGCATCTATTTCTACGGGACGCCGGAGGAATTGCAGCGATGCGATGACAAAATCATCCAGGACTTTTTGCAGGGACGTTCCACCTGAGCAAAAGCGTTTGGGTTCGTCGCTGCTCCCCTGTAGTTTGGTGCTCTTCTCCGGCCAGGCAAACCTGGAAGAGATGGTATTAAGATGAATCGCGATCGCCTGCTCGAACTCAAAGTGGGCATCTTCGTTTTCATAGGCCTGGCGATGGTCGCGGGTTTCGTCCTGAAATTCGGGCGATTAAATGAAGGCTTTAAGAATTATTACACCCTGACCGTGCGTTTCAAAGACGCGGGCGGTTTGCTGAAAGGCTCGGATGTTTTGTTTAGCGGCGCGAAAATCGGAAGAGTGGCGCAGCCACCCAGCCTGCTCAGTGATCACACCGGCGTGGCGGTCCCTCTCCGCATTTACGATTACGTCAAGCTGCCGGTGGGGAGCAAGATCACCGTCGGCAGCTCCGGTTTGCTGGGCGATCGTTTCGTCAGTGTCGCCATGCCGCCGGGTGAAGCGAAGGAGTTTATCGGCAAGGATGCGATCGTCGACGGCGCGCGGGAAAGCGGAATGGATGATCTAACCCGGGATGGCGGCGCGCTGGTGCAGGAGTTGCGCGGGACGGTCGCCAACGTCAATAACACGGTCACGCGACTCAATACCGAAGCGCTTTCGCCGGAGGCGATGCAGAATCTGCGCTCGAGTTTGCAGCACCTGAACGATACCACGAGTTCGCTCGCGGAAACTTCCAAGAAGCTCGACGGCGTGATCGAAAAAGCCGGTGCGACCATGACTTCGGCGAAGCAAGACGTCGATGATCTTCAGGGAGCGATCGCCGATGCGCGCAAAACATTTTCGGGTGCGACTAAGTTTGTGAACGAGGCGACGACCGGTCGCGGCGCCCTGCCCGCACTGATCAACGACGCCAACCTGGCGAGCGATCTGCGCGCGCTCGTTTCAAATTTGCGTAATCACGGCATTTTGTTCTACCGGAATAACGCGCAGGCTCCGGCGCCTTCCCCTCCGCTGCGCCGTAGATGACACCGCTCGTCACCGTCAATCTGCTGCGGATTTTATTCGTCACTTTCTGCGCGGCGATCGGCGCGCTCATCTCGGCCGAATTGCTCGGAGGTTACTTGCCGGGCTTCATTGGTGGAATCGTGCTTGGCCTGCTTGTTGTCCTGGCAGACCGCCTGCTTAAGGGAATCTCGCTCCGTGCTTTCTCCTCTGCCACGTTTGGTCTCCTACTCGGCCTGATCTTCGCCAATCTGCTCAGCGCCTCCGATATTCTCCGGTTCCAGTCCGAAGCAACCCAGTGGGCCATCCGCCTCGTCGTCTATTCGATCTTCGGTTACCTCGGGATGATGCTGGCGATGCGGAGTAATCGCGATGAGTTCTCCCTCATCATTCCCTATGTGCGTTTTGCGCGCGAAAGCATGGATTACGAGCCGTTGCTCCTCGATACCAGCGTGATCATCGACGGACGGATCGCGGAACTTTGCGCCACCGGCTTTCTCAGTCGCTCGCTCATCGTCCCGCGCTACGTGCTTGGCGAACTGCAGGCTTTGGCCGATTCCCGGGAACCGTTAAAGCGGGAACGCGGCCGGCGCGGATTGGAAATTCTCAATCAACTGCAGCGTGCGCGCGAGATCGAGCTCAGCATTCATGAAAGCGAGCCTGGCGAGGACCTGGGCACGGTCGATGAGCGGCTCGTCCGCACCGCTCGCATGCTCTCCGCCCGTCTCCTGACGAACGACAGCGCTCTCGCTCAGGTGGCCCGTTTGCAACAGGTCCCGAGCTTGAACCTGCATGATCTGGCCCGGGCTTTACGCGCGGCGGTGGCTTCGGGCGATGAGCTTGATCTGCCGCTAACGAAAGAAGGACGCGACGTCCACCAGGCGGTGGGTTATCTCCCGGACGGCACCATGATCGTAGTCAATCACGCCCGCGCTCATCTCGGCACCACCGCGCGCGTCGTTGTCTCCAGCACCCTACAAACCGCGGCTGGCCGCATGATCTTTGCCGAAATCAAAGGCAACGGCGCCAGCGGCTAGCGCAGTGAATCTCCCCAACAGTCCCGCGCGCCGCGTAGAGATTCTTTCCGGGTAGGGTGGGCATCCTGCTCGCCGAGCCAGGCATCTTGCCTGGCGCCCTTTCTGAAAGAACAAAAGACCGTGCTACAAGACTATCGTCCTGGCGACCGAGACGCCCACCTCACGCGGGCCTGCGATCCAGCACCCACTCACCGTTCCTTCTCCAACGACTCACCGTCCTGGCGTCGTTCCTAAGACGAAAGACCGACCGCGTCCCGGACCCGGCTCAGAACAGGCGCCGCCAATTCGCGCGCCCGCTGGGCGCCGTTCGCGAGCACGTCATTGATAAAACCGGGCTCGCGCATGATCTCCCTGCGTCGATCTCGCATCGGGGCGAAGTATTCCCAGACCCGGCCGAACAGCTCTTTCTTGAACTCGCCATAGCCCTTGCCCCCCCGGCGAAAGTCCGCGCGCATTTGCTCGACCTCGGCGGCGGAAGCGAAGAGCGCGTAAAGCTGCACGATGGTCGACCCTTCGGGATCCTTTGCCGACTCCACCGGCGAAGAATCGGTCACGATACTCATCACTCTCTTCCGCATCTCTTTCTCTTCCCCAAAGATGTCGATCGTGTTGCCGTAGCTCTTGCTCATTTTCTGTCCGTCGATCCCCGGCACCACCTGCGTTTGCGCGTGGATGCGAGGCACGGGCAATTTGAGAACCGCCCCGTAGGTTTCATTTAAGCGCGTCGCCACATCGCGCGTGATCTCCACGTGCTGCTTCTGGTCTTTCCCCACCGGCACGACATCGCTGTCATAAATCAAAATATCGGCCGCCATCAGCACCGGGTAGGTGAAAAGGCCGGCGTTGGCCGCGACACCGCGCGCCACCTTATCCTTATAGGAATGCGCCAGCTCAAGGCGCGCCATCGGGGTCACCGTCGAAAGAATCCAGGCAAGTTCGGTCACCTGGGGGATATCGCTCTGGCGAAAAAGCGAAGCCTTCGCCGGATCCAAACCGCAGGCCAGAAAATCGAGCGCCACCCGCCGGCTGTTCTCCCGCAGCGTTTCCGGCGCGCGCACACTGGTGAGCGCGTGATAGTTGGCGATGAAATAAAGCGCCTCGCCCTCGTCCTGCAGCGCGATCGCCGGCTTCATCATCCCGAAGTAATTGCCGATGTGAAGGACGCCGCTCGGTTGAATGCCGGAAAGAATGCGCATGAAAGTTACCGACAGGATTTACGCGATTCAGCGGAATGCAATTGTGCCGGTGCATTTTCACCGCGCCGAGGCCGCAAAGGCTCCGCGATTGGGACTAATGCACGCTCAGCGCAATCAGTTCGTATCTTCCTCCGCTCCTTCGCTAGCCCAGCCGCCGCGATGCAGTCAAATCACATCGTCCGTCCGCGGCCGGCGCCACGATTTGTCCACATCAGGTTAGCCGAAGAAACTTTTCCTCGTCCGCCCGCCAATTCATTGTCTCCAGCCGATTATTTTCACATCGCTTGGCCGCGGCACCTTCGCCCGAGAGATTTATTCCCTTAGAAAGACCCAAACACCTTCTCGCGCCCTTCCGGTTACCCGCGGGCGGACAAATCACCGCATCCGTCCGCGCCCGTGAGCCAGATTTGCCTCCACCACGCCGCTAGCCGGCGCGGGAAACCTCAGCGGCGCGTTTTCGTTGATTCCAGGCTCCGTTCGTCCCGCTGGAGCGCACGCGTTGGTTGAAACCCGAACGGCTGAACTTGAACAACGGCGGTCGTCGTTAGAAACGCCCGCCGGACGATTACCTGGCGAGAGCGCGCGGAGGCCGATAGGATTGGCGGTGGTGGATGGCATCTAAGCACCCTGCCAAAATCCCGGACTATGAAACGACATTAGGCCTGCTCATGATCAGCTGGGCGTGTAGTTCTTGTAGACAAGAATCGAGGATGATTGGTTTTATTCGAGTTGAAGCCAAACGTTGCTTTTTCTGCTTCTGTGTTTTTTTATTGACCGCATGCGGCCTCCGATCGGGTGACGCCGAGCAGCAAATTGTTGGAGAGTGGTCTTGGACGTATATCGAAGGTGTTGGACGACTTACTTTCACCGCTGATCACAAGGTCACCGAAGGATTTCCTCCTGATGACAAGGATGGAACAAATCTCAGCGGAGAGGAATTCCAGATTCTTCGATCAGGAACGTGGCGATTGGAACGGGGTGTTCTCGTTACCGAAGTGGACAATCGGCCTCTTATTACAATCCTGAAGGGGCTCACGCCGTGGGATCTTCCTCCTTTTCAGAAGTGGGTCGATCGGCGCCGCATCGTAAGAATAGACGAGCAAAGGGTGGTTTTCGATGATGGTCATGTTTTCACGCGGGTTCACCTTTCGAAATGAGGTAGGTCCTGGGTGAAATGTGGGTTGGTCCTAATTATTTGTGAATGAATAGACATTATTTGCGTTTTTCGCTTTACCCGGCGTTAATGGGATTCTGTTGAGCAGCTGATACCGACGCTGTGAACTCCCTTGCCCAGTAGGCTGGGGCGTCGTGATTCGCGCTGGCGTTGCGCTGCGGCACCCGCTAGATACTTCGCCGCATGGACGCGAAGAATTCGAAGCCAGTGACGGTGGTGACCGGAGGGGCGGGGTTCCTCGGATCGCATTTGACGGATCGATTAATCAAAGAAGGTCATCGCGTCATCGCGATCGATAATCTGATCACGGGCAATCCGGCCAACGTCGATCATCTCGCCGGCAATCCCGATTTCTCCTTCGTCCGGCATGATGTCTCGAATTTCATTCTTGTCCCGGAAAAGCGGATCGATTATGTCTTTCATTTCGCTTCCCCGGCCAGCCCGATCGACTATCTGGAACTCCCGATTCCGACGCTGAAGGTCGGCGCGCTCGGGACCCATAACGCTCTCGGACTGGCGAAGGATAAAGGCGCGAAGTTTATTCTGGCGTCGACGAGCGAGTGCTACGGCGACCCGCTCGTGCACCCACAGCGGGAGGATTACTGGGGCAACGTGAACCCGATCGGGCCGCGGGGCGTTTACGATGAAGCCAAGCGTTTCGCGGAGGCGATGACGATGGCATATCACCGCTTCCATGGTGTCGATACCCGAATTGTGCGCATCTTTAATACCTATGGTCCGCGCATGCGGCTGCGGGATGGCCGGGTGGTGCCGGCCTTTATCGGACAGGCGCTGACCGGGCAGCCGCTAACGATTTTTGGCGACGGATCGCAGACGCGCTCGTTTTGTTACGTCAGCGATTTGATCGATGGGATCTACCGACTCTCCCAGTCGGATTTTCACGAACCGGTCAATATCGGAAACCCGCGCGAGATGACCATTCGGCAGTTTGCCGAGGAGATCATCCGTATTACCGGGACAAAGTCGGGGATCAAAAACGAGGCGTTGCCCGTGGATGATCCGAAAGTGCGGCAGCCGGATATAGGGCGCGCGAAGAAAGTGCTTGGCTGGGAGCCGCGGGTAGATTTCGATGAGGGCATCCGGGAGACGATTGAGTATTTCCGCCGGCAACCGGAACTGGTAAACCAGATGGCGCCGTGAGCGCAGTAATCCCCTAGAGCATGATGACATCGACGCGAAGGACGTTCCTCGCCCTGGCGGCGCTGGCTTTCTGCGGGACGGTCTGCGGGCAGGGGAAGGAATTTCAGATCACCAAGATCACGCCCAGCTTCATTTCCTCACCGCAATTCACGTTCACCGGCGCCCAGCAATATGTCAGCGACCAGCGCGATCGCTGGCTGGAAG
>JBDTXE010000098.1:0-7658 GCA_040006335.1 Verrucomicrobiota bacterium
ACCGCTTCCGGTTGCCAGCTATCGCCGACCAGATTGGTCAGCAGCGGCAGGACGGCAAAACCCTTGCTCGCCGCCAGCTTGGGCACGCGCGGGTCCGGGTCGATCTGCAGATCGCCCGTGCCATTCACCATCGACATCCATTCCGGACAGACATGGGTAATCTGCGCAGCGTGCTGCTCGAGCGACTTGAAGCTATACGGATCGCCATTGGTATAGAACGCGAGCCGCACTTCCGAGCTGGCTGTCTTGCGCCGGAGAGGAACGGGCGTGGCCGTAGCCGTCGCCTTGGAGTTAGGGACCGCGACTTTGCGCGCGGCATGCTTCGCCGCCTGAAACTTTTGCCACAGGAACGCGGTCGGACTCGGAGCCTGGCCCGCCGGATTCTGCTTTTGTAACGACTTCAGCTGCCCCTTTAACTGCCGCAATGAGAACGGCACCGCCATCTCCGGGTTAACGAAAAGCGTCTGTACAAAAAGAACGATCCCGAAAAAAAGCAGGATCCCGCCGATAAGTAAAAACAGGCGCAAGCGCGGCCAGCGTTTTCCGCGCGGGTCGGAAAAAACGAATGGCGCCACCCCCGGGGGGACATCGTTTGGCATTCCTCTATTCTGCCTGCTCGCCGGCATAAGTGAAATTCGACTGCGTTCGCCGGTTATCTTCCGCGGAGCGAGAGGGCCAATTTTTCGGCGCCTTCTCGCAGCATCCGCGCCGTGAGTTCGGAGGGTGGAATAGCACGGATGGCAGAGCGCGTGAGTGGAATGATCCCATCGAAGAGAGCACCTTGTTCTACTTCATCTGACGCCTGTCCCACGATGGCGAAGATTTTTTTGCCGGCGGCGCGTGCCAGCCTCGCCACACCAGCAGGGGCCTTGCCCGCGAGTGTTTGCTGATCGAGTCGTCCTTCGCCGGTGATGACGATATCGGCCCATGAGATCTTCCGTTGGAGCTGAATTGTTTCCGCCACTATTTCAAATCCCGCGCGAACTGTCGCTCCACCAAAGGTCATCAGGCCGAAGCCCAGTCCGCCCGCCGCACCTGCGCCCGGGTGATCTCGAAAGTCGCAACCGAGATCACTTGCGCTCACGTCGGCCAGACGTGTCAAAAGCCGTTCCATCAATTCGATCTCGTCTGCGCTAGCTCCTTTTTGCGGGCCAAATATCGCTGTCGCACCGTTCCTTCCAAGAAGTGGGTTTCGCACATCGGCGGCTGCGGTGATCGAAGGAAGCGAGTGCAATTCCGGCCGGTCGATTCGCTGCAGATGTATAAGTTCATCCACTCCGCCGCGAAACTCGCGTGCATGACCGGATTCGTCGCCGAAGAAGCGAAACCCGAGCGCGCGCGCAAAGCCGAAGCCCCCGTCGTTGGTGGCGCTTCCGCCCAGACCGACGATCACTTCCCGCGCGCCACGCGCGGCGGCATCGAGCAACATCTCTCCGACCCCAAAGGTATTGGCACGGAGAAGATCGCGTTCGCTGCTCTGCACGAGAGCCATGCCCGCCGTTTCACTCATTTCCATCACCGCGGTTCGGTCATCCGGCAGCCAGGCGTAGCGAGCGGAAATCTCGCGCCCGAGCGGATCGTGCGCTCCACTAGTGACCCATTCCCCGTCACGCGCGCGGAGAATGATTCCCGCCGTTCCTTCGCCTCCGTCCGCTACCGGCGCGAGCTCAATCTCTGCATCGGGCAGCGCCTTGCGAATTCCCAGGGCGATCTGTTCGGCGACTTGGAGCGCGTTGAGGCAGCCCTTGAATTTATCCGGCGCAAGGAGGAAACGCACGGCTCCTCCTATCACAATTCCGCCTGGAAGCGCAGCGCGACACAGTCGCCTGCCGCCGGCTCAAGCCATCGCACTGCGCAACTTCCGCTCGAGGATTTCGCCAGCCACCTGAGGGTTAGCTTTTCCCTGGGATAGCTTCATCACCTGACCTTTGAGAAAGTTGAGTGACGCCAGATTCCCCGCGTGAAAATTGGCGACTGCTTTCGGGTTGGCGGCGATGGCCCGGTGGCAGAACTCTTCCACGGCGCCGCGATCGCTCAGTTGTTCGATGCTCTTCTCCCGCACAATGGCGGTGGCCACCTTCCCGGTGATAAACATTTCCGCGAACACTTCCTTGCCTTGTGTACTGCTAATTTTGCCTTTCTCGATCAGCCCGACCAATTCGTCGAGAGCCACCGGTGAAATCGGGCAATCACTGATGGATCGATCCGCAGCCAAGAGCGCGTGCTGCAAATCGTTAATGATCCAGTTCGCGATCCCCTTTGCTCGAGAAGAATTGCGAACGGCTTTTTCGAAGTATTCGGCCAGCGCCGGATCATCGGTCAGAACGGCGGCATCGTAAGCCGTAATCTGAAACTCCCTCTCCAACCGCGCCCGCCTCTCTCCTGGGAGTTCCGGCATCCGCCTCCGCGCCTCGGCCATGATTGACTCCGTCTTCACTGGGAGAAGATCCGGATCGGGAAAATAGCGATAGTCGTGCGCCTCTTCCTTGGTCCGCATTGAAAAGGTCGCGCCCGTGTCGTCATCCCAACCGCGCGTTTCCTGTTCGAGGTTTTCGCCACGAATAAGCGCCGCCGTCTGGCGCTCGACTTCGTAGGCGAGCGCGCGCCGAACGCCGCTGATCGAGTTCAAATTCTTGATCTCGATTTTAGCGCCCAATTCTTCCTGATCATGCGGGCGGAGCGAGACGTTGCAATCGCACCGCAGCTGACCCTTTTCCATATCGGCAGTACTGACGCGCCCATGAAACAGCGTCTGCCTGAGAGCTGTCAGAAATGCGAAGGCTTCTTCCGGCGAAGAAATATCCGGCCGGGTGACGATCTCCATCAGAGGCGTGCCCGCGCGATTGAAATCGATCCCGGTGCTTGCTTCGAAATGGAAACTCCGCGCGACATCTTCCTCGAGGTGGATCCGCACCAGGCCAATTTGTTTTCCTGCCGGTGCAACTGACTTCTGTGCGTCCTTGGGATAGGCCAAACGGTGCAGGGAGACACTGCCGCCGGTGCAGAGCGGCTCTTCATACTGGGTGATTTGGTAATTTTTCGCGACATCGGGGTAGAAATAATTCTTCCGATCGAACCTGCTCACCGCAGCGATATCGCAGCCGAGCATGCACCCGGTCAGAACCGTCAGAATCAATGCCTCTCTGTTCATCACCGGCAAACCACCCGGGAGGCCAAGGCAGGTGGGACAGGTGTGAGCATTGGGCGGCGCGCCAAATTCGACCGGGCACGCGCAAAACATTTTGCTGCGAGTGAGCAACTGCACATGGACTTCAAGTCCAATATTCGTTAGATACATCCGCCCTCCGATTAATGTTCCCCCAGGGACTGAACGAGCGCCCCGCGGAGATCGAAGTGTTTTAATTTTTCCACCAGACTCTTGTCGTTCAGCGCCTCAATCACGCGCGGGTTTTGCAGCAATCCAAGCATATCGTTCCGCGCGATGAGACTGGCGACGGCGGGATCGTTCCGCAAGGCCACCATCTTCGGGTGCTCGCCAATCTCCCGCACGCCGGGGAACGCCAGGAAGCGCTCGGCCGCTCGAGGTTTCACCGACAACTCTCCGAGTTTGGCCAGAGTGTCATAGGCTCGCGCGGGCATTGGGTCAGCTCTTCTCAAGCCTTCACCGACTGCGCCGGTTTCGAGCGAGGCTTTTAATTGCGCGAGCGTAGAGACAAGTGGATTGGGTGTAACGGCGGGAGCGGGCGGTCTTTCCATCGACGATTCGGGCACTTTCGTCGTTTCGTCATGCGCGCGAACCTGCGATTGAGCGATCGATCCGAGAAAGCGGACGCCGGTGAATGCCAGCCAGACAAAAAAGGCGCCGAAGACTATTCCCAACAGCCCACCGGTCACGCCGTAGAACAGACGGAGCGGACGCGCAGCCTGCAGCGCAGTTCGTTTAAAGAGAAGCGCACCGAGACCATTTACTGAGGCGTAGATCAAAGCGGCGAGGAAAGAGCCGGCTGCGATGGAGAGTATGGGATCGGGCAGTTTGATCAGGGGACGGGCCAAGGGCAGCAGAGCGGATCCGGCAAAAAAGGCGCAAGCGTAAGCGGCCACAAGAGCGAGCAGCCTGACAACTTGCCGCGCGAGCCCAAGGCGCCAGCCGCGCGAGACTTCGAAGAGAATCACCACCGCAGCGAAGGAGAGGAGAGCTAGTTGCCAGACGGACGAACTGCCGGCGTTGGCAACTCCGAGCAAATTTACCGCTCTCCGCATTTCGTCACTCGCCTACTCCGCCGCGGGGCGATCCCCCTCATCTCCCCCACGACCCATTACCCGCTGGCGCAGCGCGTGATCGCAGAGAACAAGTGCCGCCATCGCTTCCACAATCGGGACCGCGCGCGGCAAGACGCAGGGATCATGGCGACCGCGTGCGGCCAGGATCGTTTCTTCGCCCGCGGTTGTCACCGTGGCCTGCTCCTGAGCAATCGTGGCCGTCGGTTTAAATGCGACGCGAAAGTAAATCGGCTCGCCGTTAGAAATCCCGCCCTGGATCCCGCCAGAAAAGTTGGTCCGCGTGCCGACGCGACCGTCACGAATTTCAAAAGCATCGTTATGTTCTGAGCCCCGCATACCGGCGGCCATGAACCCTGACCCGATTTCAAAACCTTTCGTCGCGGGAATGCTCAGCATCGCCTTCGCCAATTCCGCCTCCAGCTTGTCGAAGACCGGCTCGCCCAAGCCTGCCGGGACATTCCGGATCACGCACTCGATGATACCGCCAAGCGAATCACCGGCCTCCCGCGCTTCCGCGACCGCTCGCATCATCTTTTCCGCCATCCCCGGATCAGGGCAGCGCAGATCGTTCTTCTCCACCTCGGCGCGCGTCACGGCCGGTCGATCGACTTGCGCCTCAAGAGCGTGGACGCGCGTGACGTAGGCCACAATCTCCAGCCTTGGTTGCAGGACTGCGAGGACCTGACGCGCCACCGCGCCCGCTGCGACCCGGCCCACGGTCTCGCGCGCGGAAGCCCGCCCGCCACCCTGCCAATTGCGAATCCCGTACTTTTCCTGATAGGTGAAATCGGCATGAGAAGGGCGAAAGCTTTCGCGCATTTTCTCGTAATCCTGCGGGCGCGCGTCCTTGTTCCTAACGAGAATTAGAATCGGGGTGCCTAGCGTCTGCGCGGCAAAAACGCCGGAAAGGATTTCGCACCGATCGTCTTCTCTCCGCGCCGTCGTCATTTCACTTTGCCCTGGACGCCGGCGATCGAGTTCGCGCTGGATCTCGGTTTCCGTCAGCGCAATGCGCGGCGGGCAGCCGTCGACGACCGCGCCCACGCCGCCCCCGTGCGACTCGCCAAAGGTGGTAACGCGAAAGAGATGCCCGAAGGTGTTGCCCATCGCCTTACGATAGCAATTCGCCGGCGAAGCGCACGCCCTCGCGCGCATCGCTTCCCGGTAACGCGCTACTGCTCGTTAGATCGCGGCGAGAGCGAAATCGAGATCGTCGATGAGATCGCGCACGCTCTCCACGCCCACACTCAGGCGCACGAGCGAGTCGGTGATGCCGAGCTGCGCGCGCATCTCCGGCGGGATCGAGCCGTGCGTCATAATCGCAGGGTGGTTCACCAGGCTCTCTACCCCACCCAGACTCTCGGCCAGGGAAAAAAGATGAGTGTTTTCGAGGAACCGCCGCGTCCCCGCAAGATCGGTCTTCAAGACAATTGTGACCATGCCGCCAAAGGCGCGCATCTGCTCCCGCGCGAGATCGTGCTGCGGATGGTTTTTTAACCCGGGATAACTGACCGACGCGATTTTCGATTGCTTCTCGCACCAGCGCGCAACTTCGAGCGCATTCGTGCAATGCCGTTCCATGCGTAGTGCCAGCGTCTTCAAACCACGCAGAGCAAGGAAGCTATCGAACGGTCCCGCAATCGCACCCACCGCGTTTTGCAGGAATTGAATCTTGTCGGCCAACTCCTTGTTTTCCCCGACGACGATGACACCGCCGACCATATCGGAATGGCCGTTGAGATACTTCGTGGCGGAATGGATCACCATATCGAAACCCACTTCGAGCGGCCGTTGCAGCCAGGGGCTGGCAAAGGTGTTATCGGAGACGCTGAGAATATCCCGCTGCCGCGCGATCTTCGCGATCGCCTGTAGATCGATCAATTTAAGGAGCGGATTACTCGGCGTCTCGATCCAGACCATGCGGGTGTTCGGCTTAATCGCCTTCTCCAAGGCGGAGGCGTCGCTCATGTCGATGAAGGTGAAATCGAGATTGGCGGAGCGACGGCGCACCTTCTCGAAGAGACGGAAAGTGCCGCCGTAAAGGTCGTCGCTCACGACCAAATGCGATCCGCTGTCGAGGGCATCGAGCGCGGTGGCCATGGCAGCGAGGCCGGAAGCGAAAGCCCACCCGCGCGTGCCGCTCTCAAGGTCGGCGATGCAACGTTCGTAGGCGAGGCGGGTGGGATTAATCGAACGCGAGTAATCGTAACCCTTGTGCTTGCCGGGCGACTCCTGCACGTAGGTGGAGGTCTGATAGATCGGCGTCATGATCGCGCCAGTAGAAGGATCCGGTTCCTGGCCGGCGTGAATCACGCGCGTCGCGAAATCGTGTGGTTTATTCATGAAAGATTGTCTGCCTCAGGCTGGACCAGTCTGAATGCGGAAAGGGATTCCGGCGAGGTTTCCTAACTAAACTCGCGCTCCACGGGCGATTTTGGCATGTGCCGTCGCAAATAGGCGAGCAAGTCTGTCCGCGTGATCAAGCCGAGAAATTTCTCTCCATCCATCACGATGGCGACGCGTCCCCGGTCGAAGACGCCGAGAAGACTGTTGGTGTTCGCGCTGGGAGGTAAAGTTTCCACCCGGTCGGTCATGGCGTGGCTAACCGCATCGGTGAAATGCGAGGCGTCGTGGTGAACTTTCACCACGATGTCTGATTCGTCGATAATCCCGACGACACGGCCGCTGCCATCCACCACCGGCAATTGCGAGACCTCCGCCTGGTGCATGCGATTGAACGCGCTCAAGAGAGTGTCGCTGGGACCGATCGTCACCACCTGCCCGGCCTCATAACGGTGCAGGATGAGATCGCTCAGGTCGCCATGCATTGGGCGAGTGGTGAAACCCTGCTCCGCCATCCAGACATCGTTAAACATCTTGGAGAGATATTTGTTTCCGCTATCGCAGACGAAGGTAACGACGCGCTTGCACTTGGTCTGCTGGCGGCAATAGCGCAACGCGCCGGCCAGCAGCGTCCCAGTCGATGAGCCACCCAGAATTCCTTCCTCGCGCAAGAGTTCGCGCACCGTCTCAAAACTTTCGCGATCGTCGATCTCGAACGCTTCCGTGACGAGCGACATATCCGCGTTATCCGGAATGAAATCTTCACCGATTCCCTCTACCGCCCAACTCCCGGCCTCGACCATTTTCCCGGTTTTGACCCATTCGTAGAGAATCGAGCCTTTCGGATCTGCCAACACCATCTCGATGCCACGCCGCGGCCGCACCCGCGAAAAGAAGCGTCCCAGACCCGTCAATGTGCCTCCAGAACCGACGCCTACGACGACTGCGTCCACCTCATGCCGCATCTGTTCCCAAATCTCCGGACCGGTGGAACGTTCGTGCGCGAGCGGGTTGGCCGGATTGCCGAATTGATTCACGAAGAATGCGCCCGGAATCTCGGTCGCCAAACGCGC
>JBDTXE010000099.1:0-7652 GCA_040006335.1 Verrucomicrobiota bacterium
CTCTGATGCCGGGAAAGGAACGCTGGGACCAAATTAAAGACCTCTTTGAGGCTGCCGCCGACTTGCCCATCACTGAAAGGGATGCGCTTCTGAGGACTCGCTGCGGCGATGATTCCGCGCTACGACGCGAAGTGGAAGTCCTCCTCGCCTCAGACGCCGCCGACGACGAATTCATCTCTACGCCTGCTTTCGATGTCCGCGGCGTATTTGGCGACGAGGAAGACGTGGCCCAGATCGGCCGCCAATACGGCGCCTATCGGATCTTGCGCGAGATCGGGCGCGGCGGCCTCGGCGCGGTGTATTTGGCGGAGCGCGCTGATGCTGCCTTTGAGAAACAGGTGGCGATCAAATTGATCCGTCGCGGACTTGATACGGAAGACATCCTCCGGCGTTTTCGGAACGAGCGCCAGATTCTGGCACAGCTTGATCATCCCAATATCGCGCGTCTCCTCGATGGCGGAACGACGGAGGAAGGATTGCCTTATTTCGTGATGGAATATGTCGAAGGCGTCCCGATGACCACTTATTGCGAGGAGCGGCAGATGCCTATCCGGGATCGCCTAAAGCTATTCCGCACCATCTGCGCCGCCGTTGCTTACGCCCACCAGCACCTCGTCATCCACCGCGATCTGAAACCTTCCAATATCCTGGTGACTACTGCGGGCGAGCCGAAGCTGCTCGATTTCGGTATTGCCAAGCTCCTTCACGCCGAGCCGGAGGCTGCCGCTCTAACTATTCCTGGACTTCGGGCGATGACGCCGGAGTACGCTAGTCCCGAGCAGATCCGCGGCCAGCCCGTCACCACCGGCAGCGATGTCTATTCGCTCGGAGTTATTTTCTACGAACTGCTCACCGGACGATCGCCCTACCAGCTCAAAACCCAGGAGCCGGCCGAGCTCGAGCGCGCCATCACTGATACCGACCCGGCCAAACCAAGCACGGTCTTGCGGGAACGCATTCTCGACACGCCGCCATCGGAGGCGCGTCCGATTCCCGGCGAGGCCCGGGCGTTGCGCGGCGACCTCGACAACATCGCCCTGATGGCGATGCGGAAGGAGCCCGCTCGCCGCTACGCTTCGGTCGGCGAATTTTCCGGGGACATCCGGCGGCATCTCGACGGTCTTCCCGTGCATGCGCGCACGGATACACTGCGCTATCGCGGAACGAAGTTCGTCCAGCGCCACCGCCTCGCCGTGGCGGCGGCCGTCGTCGTTCTCGTGAGCCTGCTAGCGGGGCTGATTGCCACGGCATGGCAGGCGCGCCGCGCCGACCGGGAACGAGTTCTCGCCGAGGAGCGCTTCGACCAGGTCCGGCGCCTCGCGCACTCGCTCATGTATGAGATTCACGACTCGGTTGCGAACCTGGCCGGTTCCACGCCCACGCGCCGCCTCATCGTCAGCCGAGCCTTGGAATACCTCGACACCCTCTCGCGCGGCGCGCGCCAAAACCCGGAACTGCAGCGCGAAGTGGCGACCGCCTACGAGAAGATTGGCGACATCCAGGGTAACCCTTATTCCGCCAACCTCGGCGATACCGACGACGCGCTGAAGAGTTACCGCAAAGCTCTGGCCTTGCGCACGGCCTTGCCCGATGCAGAAAAATCCGTTGATCTCCAGATGGAACTGGGACGGAGTTACCGCGGGCTGGGCGACATTCTTGAACAAAAAGGCGATGTGGCCGGTTGTATCGCCAACTACCAGCGTTCTCTTGGAATTTTTGCTCAAATGGCAGCTCTCCACGGCGCGGATTTCGCCGTTCAGGACGAGCTGGCCCGCGCTTATGACACGATGGGTGACGGACTCGGGCGCACCAATCGAAGCGCAGAGAGAAGCGATTGCTACCGGAAGGAATTATCGATTCGCGAGAACCTGCTGGCGACTCATTCGCATGATCGAAAACAGCGCCGGGCGACCGCGCTGGCGTTGATGAAGACGGCCATGGCGAGCGATGCGCACGACTCGACCGCGGCCGAAAATGCCCGGCGAGGTGCAAAAATGATGGAGGCGTTGTCCGCCGATGATTCTCAGGATGCGCGAGCCCGGCGCGAGGTCGGGTGGGCCTACTACAGCCTTGGTGGAATCCTCCTCGCGGCGGGAGATTACCCCGGCACGCTGGAGGCGCGACAAAAGGCGCTCGCAGTTCGGCAGGCGACCGCGGCCGAAGATCCGAAGAACGCGCAAGCCACCTTTGATCTTGCTGTTTCCTACGCCGACCTCGCCGAAGCACTCACGCGTAATGGCCGCGCCGAGGAAGCCATCGGCCATGCTCAACACTCGCTCCAGCTTCTGCAGCAACTGACCACCGCTGATCCCAGCAATGCGGTTTACCTTCGCAACCTTGCCTTATCTTACGAGAAATTCGGGGAAGCCTATTCCTCGTTAGGTCGTGCCCCGGAACGATCGACCGCGGAACGCCTCGGCGCGTGGAACAACGCGCAACCGTGGTATCAAAAAGCCGCGGACGTATTCCTGGAACTTCGCCGGCACGGCACACTCATGCCAACGGATAACAAGGAACCGGAACGCTTCGCCGGGAAGGTGAAGGAATGTCAGGACTGGGCCGCGAAGCTAAAACCTGAAGTTGGCGGCTAAGCCGACTTACTGGCGCGAACCGCTCGTCCCTTCGGCGCAGCTCTATTCGGTCAGTGTCACCTTATCGACCACGAGATCGCCGCCGTCTCGCGTGTAGTGCACCCGGACGCGAATATTTTTGCGCAGGCCGGAAGCCTGCAATTCGCGTCCATCGGCGTCGACGTACTTCACCGCTTTGGCAAACCTGTAGTGCACCGGCTCGCCGCGGCCGGTGTCGAGGACAAGCGCGGTGTCGGGCGTATAATCATTCACCGTTCCCGTGGCCTCCTGCGAAGTCGCATTCGCGGCTGGCGCTCCGCCGGTTCCAGGACCGGAGGTCTGGGCGGCTGCCGTGGTCACCAAAGCAATTGCAGTTAACAAATTAAGCAAATTTTTCATTCTCTGGAATCCTCTGATCTTCATGGGAGAATCGAAGACAGTGAACCCGCTGCGCGTATTCGATGGGCGCAGAGCAATTTGAGCGGAGTCTAATCTCCTCCCGCGAGAGCCTCTGCTACCGCCGGCGCGAAAATAGCGCTCACCTCGCCTTCGAGACGCAGCATTACCTGCGGCAGGGCGTCATGCTCGGTCGTGCCCCGATTTACGATAACGTAGGGGACACCTCGTTGTGCCGCCATTAAGGGAAAGGAGGCCGCGGGATAGACCGAGAGTGTCGATCCGAGCGCAACGACGAGATCGCATTCCGCCACTGCGGCTTCGGCGCGCGAAAGTTCATCCGTCCTGAGACTTTGGCCAAAGCTGATCGTGGCCGGTTTCAGGAATCCACCACAGGCGCAGCGCGGAGACTGCCCGGTCCGCCGGAAAAACTCGAAATGCTCCTCCGGTTCCCCCCGGCGATGGCAGCTTTGGCATTCGACCAAAGCGTTGGTGCCATGCAATTCAATCAGTCGATCAGCGGATGTTCCCGCCAGGCTATGCAGGCCATCGATGTTTTGAGTAATCACCGCACGCAACCGGCCCGCTCGTTCCAAATCGACGATCGCCTCGTGCACCGCGTTTGGCTGCGCCCGGCGGAAAGCGTCCCGTCCTTCCAGTTTATAATCCCAGTGCTCGACCCGCGCAGCTTCCGAGCGCATGAAGTCGTCGTAATAGACCGGCTGCCGCTTTTTCCATATTCCATCCGGGCCGCGAAAATCGGGAATACCGCTGCCGGTCGAGATACCGGCGCCAGTGAAAATCAACGCCTGGTGGGCAGATCGTAGGAGACCCTGCAGCGTGATCGGGGCCGCGACCTTCGCTCCTTTAGTCCTTGTCATACCTTTTCAGCATCCGCTTCCTCAGATAATTATCCACATGGCCAAATCAGTTCTCCGCTGCCCGCAGCACGATGCCTCGATTCGGGTGAGCCACGACGTGGCCGAGGAGTATGACGTCTCCATCGAAGGCAAAGCCACCACGACCCATCGCGTCCACTTGCAAGAAAAAGATCGCCTGCGCTTGGCTGGAGAGAACGTTCCGCCCGAAGATTTGATCGCGCAAAGTTTCGCCTTCCTCCTCGACCGGGAGCCGGCCAGCAGCATCCTGCGCGAATTCGATCTGCTGCTGATCAGTCGATATTTCCCAGAGTACGAGAAAGAGATCAGCGCGAAAATGCGATTGCGCTAAGGTCTCGCCGGCTGGCGAGCATCCGTGCTACTCGTAACGTCCGGCGCGCTGGAGCAACTCTTCCCACCACGGCTTGTTCGCGAGATACCAATCGACCGTTTCGGTCAGACCGCGCGCAAAATTACGGCGCGGCTTCCACTTCAACTCCTTCTCGGCAAAGGAAGAGTCGATCGCATAGCGCCGATCGTGCCCCAGACGATCGGTCACGAAAGAAATGAGCGACTCGGGCTTCTTCAGCTTGCTCAGGATCAGCTTCACCAGTTCCAGATTCGGCATCTCGCTCCTGCCGCCAAAATTATACACTGCGCCAGCTTTGCCCTCGAACAACGCGGCCACGATCCCCGCGCAATGGTCTCGCACGTGAATCCAGTCGCGCACATTCAGGCCGTCGCCATAGACGGGCAATGCTTCGTTGCGGATGGCCTTGATTATCATCAGCGGAATCAGCTTTTCAGGAAATTGATACGGGCCGTAGTTATTCGAGCAACGCGTCACGACGACGTCCTGGCCAAAGGTGCGGAAGCAGGCCAGCGCCAAGAGGTCCGCACTGGCCTTGCTGGCCGAATAGGGCGAGCTCGGCTCGAGCGGCGATTGCTCGGTGAACTTTCCGGTCGGACCGAGCGAGCCATAAACCTCATCCGTGGAAATTTGGACGAAACGCTTCACGCCGTGGCGACGCGCAGCATCCAGCAGAATCGAAGTCCCGACGATGTTGGTGTGAATGAAGTTCTGTGGTGAATCGATGCTGCGGTCCACGTGGGACTCGGCGGCAAAGTTGATCACGGCATAGAAAGACTGAGTTTTCATCAATCGATCCATTGCCTCCGCGTCGGCAATATCCGCCTGGACAAAGTCATAGCGGCCCGCCCCTTCCTCGACCACGTCGGCCAAATTCGCCCGATTGCCGGCATAAGTCAGCGCATCCACATTCGTCACCGTCGCCGGCTTGTAATGTTCCAGAATGTAGCGAATAAAGTTGCTCCCGATGAAGCCGCAGCCGCCCGTGACCAAAATGCGCATCGCATCGCCTACTAGCAGCGCTCGCGAGGGCGCGCGAGCGGATTCTGCAACGGCGCCCGCCGGGATGGCCGAGCAACTCCTCGCGTTCCTACAAAGTCCGGGCGCGTTCTGGTTGATTCTGGGGATCGCGGCGCTTTTTCGCCTGCTCTTTCTCGCGATCAAGCCGCCCCATTTTGATGAAGGGATCAACGGCTGGTTCGTCGATCAGATGGTGAAGAACGGATTCTACCGTTACGACCCGACGAACTATCACGGGCCGCTGCATTTCTACATTCTCTTCCTTTCGCAAACCCTCTTTGGTCGTAATCTCTGGGCTCTTCGTCTCCCAGTGGTAATGGCCAGCATCGGTAGTGTCTGGCTGGCCTTGCAGTACGAGCAGATCCTCCCGCGAAAGGTGGCGCGCCTGGCTGCACTCGCGATGGCGATTTCGCCGGGCTTTGTCTTCTACGGGCGCTACTCCATCCACGAAGTCTGGCTCCTTCTCTTTTCGATGATGTTTATCTTCGGCCTTCTCGGCCTCTGGCGCTGCGGAAGCATATCCTACCTCTGGTACGCGGGAATGGGCTTGGCGGGCATGATCCTGACCAAGGAGACTTACATTATCCATGTAGGCTGCGCCTTGATCGCGTTTCCTCTCACCGCCTTGAGCGTCTGGTTGTCGCGCCTTTCCGCTGAGATTTCGGAGACACCCGACAAACGGCCGGAACCGCTGCCCGGGTGGTTTCCCCGGTTACCTCAGGTCGACGACGCGAAGGCAGCAAAGCAAGTGTGGACGTGGCTCGATCTTATTCTCGTGGTTGCGGTAGGTGCTGCCGCCATTGTCTTCTTCTACTCGGGAACCTTCTTGAACTGGAGCGGAGTAAAGGGCTTGTTCCAGACTTTCCACGCCTGGTTCAAGACCGGGAGTAACGGAAACGGTCACGAGAAGCCGTTCTACTACTGGCTGATGCTGATAAGTCGCTACGAATGGCCTGTCCTCATCGGCTTGATCGTCTGTGGTTGCAGCCAGCTCTTCCGCAGTGTTTTCCTTCGCTACCTCGCCATCAATGCCGTCGGCGTCTTCCTCGCTTATAGCATCGTCCATTATAAGACACCATGGTGCGTAATTAGTATTGTCTGGCCGCTGCTCTTCCTTTTCGGCGCCACCGTGCTTCTTCCGCCGATCGCGCTTCCGCGAATTCTCTTAGGCGCTCTGATGGCGTCACTTCTGGTGGTCGCCTTCTACTGCCGCTCACATTTCGACTATCGTGATATCTGGCCGTTTATCGTGGCGGTAGCGGTGCCTCTGGTCTTGCTGGCACTGGTCGATCGCATCGCAACCGACGCTCTCATCGGCCTCGCTCTGGCGTTTTCCTTTGGCTACGCGATCTGGTTGAACTATTTCCGCTGCACCACCGAAACCGAACCCTATGTCTACGTGCAGACGTATAACGATATCTGTAAGTTGACCCAGCCAGTCCTCGCTTTGGCACAGAGCGATCCCGCCCTTTATCAGATGGTGGGTCACATCATTCGACCCAGTCCCTACCCTCTCCCATGGATTCTGGATGATTTTCCGCGCGTCGGCTATTACGAGCATGACAACCTTCCCACGACGCTGGACGCTGACTTTCTCCTCGTGCAGGAAGATAAAATCAAGGACGTCGATTCGAAGTTACACGAAAGCTACTACACGGAACCACTCACGGTTCGCCCTTATCAGGAGCCCTCGAAACTATATTTGCGGGCTTCGCTCTTCCATCGGTTTTTTCCGGGACGCGCCCCGGAGCTTACGCCAGCTCCGCGCTAAATGATGGCTGCGGTCGTCGCCTGCCTCATCTACGTGGCGGTTTCCGCCGTTGCCGGCGTGCTTTTAGGCATGGCCGCCGGCGGCATTAGTCCCGCAGTCGCGGTCTGCTCGCTTCTGTGCGGGACGGTTGCGGCTGTCCTTGCTTTTCTACAAACTCCGGCCTCAGGACCTCCCTCACCGCCGGAGCCACTACCACCTTTCCATCGGTATCGTTACCTTCCACTCTGCCTCGTCATCTTCGTCTTCGCCATTTTCGCAGTTCGATCTTTCGGCTGGCTCTACTACTTCGATGGCGATGAAATTAAAATTCAGTCACCCAACAATCTCGGCGATCTGGGGCTTCACCTCACTTACATCAAGACGTTTGCCAATGGCGTCCCCCTTTGGCCGGAAAGCCCGCTCTTCGTCTTTAGTAAACTACGCTACCCGGCGGGGATCGATCTTTTCAACGGTCTACTTACTGCAGTAGGATTTAGTCTTCGTTCCCAGTTAGTTCTGACCGGCCTGACCGCATCTGCAATAACCTGTTATCTATTCTACCGCTGGGCCGGGGTATTCGGGATCGCCGGCTTCCTTTTCAATGGCGGCATCATCGGCTACCATTTTCTCCATACTCTCGCCTTCCTCGACTATCAGGGCGCGAGCAA
>JBDTXE010000100.1:0-7615 GCA_040006335.1 Verrucomicrobiota bacterium
AGAAATTCACCGAAGAACGCGAGCTGACCGTCATGCTCATCGTGGATGTAAGCGCGTCCGGAAAGTTCGGCAGCAACGCGCAATCGAAACGGGAACTGGCGGCCGAGGTCGCCTGCCTGATCGCTTTCAGCGCCATTCGCAATCACGACAAAGTCGGCTTGTGTCTCTTCAGCGATCGCCTCGAACTCTTCATCGCCCCGAAGAAGGGGCGTTCGCACACGCTGCGCATTATTCGCGAGATTCTTTTTTTTCAGCCGGCGGGACGTGGTACTGACGCCGCCGGCGCCCTGCGGCATTTCAACAAGATTGTCACGCGCCGGGCAGTCGTTTTTCTGATCTCGGATTTTCAGGCGCCCGATTTCTCGCGGGAACTGGCGGTCACCGCCCGCCGCCACGATTTAATCGCCGTCCGCATCCAGGACGAACGCGAGCGGATTCTACCAAACGTCGGGATCGTTAGCCTGGAAGACGCAGAGACGGGCGAACAGCTCGAAATCAACACCGCCGATCGCACTTTGCGGGAGCGTTATACTGCGCTGGCAGAGACCAGGCAGAATGAGATCACCCGCCTCCTGCGACGGAATAATGTGGACAAAATTGACCTGCGCACCGGGGAAGAATATCTGCCGGCACTCCGAGCTTTCTTCAAGAATCGGGAGCGCCGCCTTCTGGTGCGGTAGAAGCTAGGAAATGGAGAGACGTTCCCGGTCATGACAGCAGCAATTTTACTGACGCAGGAACTGCACGATATCGCGCCGCCGGTCGACTACTCGCTTCTCTCGCCCTGGCTCGTGTTCTTGGTTTGCGTGATCTCCCTTCTCGTCCTTGGCCTCCTCGTCTGGCTGGCGCGAAAGTATCTTCGTCGTGAGGCGCCTATCCGCTCTCCGCGCGAGCGAACCCTCGAAGCCCTCAGTCGAGCTGAACCTGAGCTGGAGGGAACGGCACCGTATCTATTTAGCATTCGCGTCTCAGATATTCTCCGTCGCTATGTCGTGGACCAATACCAGCTGCCCATGACGCGACAAACTTCGGTCGAGTTTCTCACGGCCATTGCCAGCATCGATCGCTTTCGAGACGAGGAGCGCACTTTGCTCGAGGATTTTCTCAGTCGGTGCGACTTGATTAAGTTCGCGCGCTACGACGCCACCGTGGACGATAGCCGCCGCCTGCTGGAAGAGGCCCGTAAATTTGTCGAAGGAGGTGCGCTTGTTCCCGTTTAATTGGGCGCGCGGCGAAGCGCTCACCTTCACCCGCCCATGGCTCTTGCTGCTCTTGCTTCTGCTCCCGCTGCTGGCCTATCTCCGCGGCCAGCTCGGCCCTCGCGCCTCCATCCTTTTCTCCGCCACCGCGCCCTATTTCGCCATCGGAAAACGCGGTGCTTCCCGCGCTGGTAATTTCCTTCGCACTCTCACCTGGCTGTCTCTCGCCCTTCTCATCGTCGCGCTGGCGCGCCCGCAGCTCGGGCGCTCGCTCACCCAGGTCGAAGCGAGCGGCATCGACATTATGCTCGTGCTCGACGTCTCCAATTCGATGCTGGCGAAAGATTTCACCATCGGCGGAGACGAAGCCACGCGTTTGGATGCCGTGCGTGAGGTTACGCGTAAATTCATCGAGGCGCGGCCGAACGATCGCATCGGCCTCATCGCCTTCGGCTCTCAGCCATACATCGTTAGCCCGATGACGCTGGATCACGACTGGTTGCTGCAGAACCTCGATCGTGTCCGCATCGGCCTGGTGGAAGGCAGCACGGCCATCGGTTCGGCCATGGCCTCCGCCGGCAACCGCCTGAACGACAAGCAATCGAAGAGTCGCGTTGTGGTCCTGCTGACCGATGGCGATAACAACGCCGGCAAAGTCCCGCCGAACACCGCCGCCGAGGCGTTTAAAGCGCTCAAGATTCATCTTTACGCCATCGGAGTGGGAACCAACGGAATCGCGCCCTTCCCGATGCAGGATGAACAAGGCCGTCCCCTCACCGACGCTGAGGGCAACGTCCTCTACCAAAACGCGCGCGTCTCCTTTAATGAAAATGGTTTGCGTGACGTGGCGCGCATCGCCGACGGAAAATTCTACCGCGCGACTGATACCCAATCGCTCGAAGGAATTTATCACGAGATCGATCAACTCGAGAAGACCACAATCAGTTCGCATAAGTACTCGCAATACCGAGACCTCTTCCCCGCCTGCATCGTCGTCGGGTGCGTCCTCCTGCTGGCGCAAAACATTCTGGGCCAAACGATATGGAAGCGTTTGCCATGATCAGCTTCGGCACACCGACGTGGTTCTGGGGAATGGCCGTGCTACCTCTTCTGGCGCTGCTTTACCTGCGAGCGGAACGGCGTAGCACGGTCCGGCTGCGGCAATTTGCGGCCGCGCCCTTGCTGCCAGCCCTGGTTGGGGGAGTTGATCGGCTGCGTCGAGGAATCTGTTTTTCGTTAGTTCTGCTCGCCCTCGCGCTCGCCCTCCTCGCCCTGGCTCAGCCTCGTTGGGGCTACGTCGAAGAAAAGGTGCAACACCGTGGACTCGATCTCCTCCTCGCGGTGGACACTTCGCGCAGCATGCTTTCTAACGATGTCTCGCCCAACCGTCTCGAACGCGTCAAGCTGGCGACACAGGATTTGTTGAGTGAACTCAAAGGTGATCGCGTGGGACTGATCGCCTTTGCCGGGCGGGCGTTCCTGCAGGCGCCGTTAACCATCGACTACAGTGCCGCGGTCGACGCGATCAACGACCTCGATACCAAATCGATCCCGGAAGGTGGCACTAACATCAGCGAGGCGATCGCCCTCGCGACCCGCACCTTCGGCAAAAGCGCACAAGGCAATCGCGCCCTCGTCATTTTTACCGACGGCGAAGAGTTGAATGGCGACGCGGTCAAAACCGCGCAGACGGCCGCCGCCAACGGCATTCGCGTCTTCACTATTGGTGTCGGCACGCCGGAGGGGTCGCTCATTCCGGTCCCGTCGCAACAGGGGAGCGAGTTCGTGAAGGATGGCAAAGGGCAGGTAGTGAAATCGAGGCTCGATGAGAATCGACTGCGCGAAATCGCCAAAGCGGCTGATGGCCAGTTCCTCCTGCTGGGGAACGGGCCGCGGACGATGCAGCAATTGTACGAGAACGAGCTGGGGAAAATGCAGGCGGCCGACTTTGACGCACGTCTCTCGCGCCGGCCGATCGAACGCTACGAGTGGCCGCTCGGCGCCAGTATTCTCGCGTTGATTGGTTCGCTCTTTATCGGTGACCGCAGGAAACAGCCGCGAGGTCGACAAAAGCTGGGAAAAGCAGCGGTGGCGGGTGCTGCGCTATTGCTTGTCGCGTCATCTTTGCACGCAAGCGCGCCCGGTCTGGACGCCTATCAACAGCAAAAATACGATGATGCGCTCAAGCAATTTGAGACAGAACTGGCCCAACATCCCGACCATCGCGCGAGCGACAAACTCCAATTCGACACCGGCGCGGCCGCCTACAAGGTTCGGGATTACAACAAGGCGTTGCAGTCATTCAGCCAGGCTCTGCTCTCGCCCGACCTCAGCATCCAGAGCAAGGGACACTACAATCTCGGCAACACGCTCTATCAGCGCGGCGAAGGGGAAAAAACGGACGAGAACAAACTGACGAACTGGAATGATGCGCTCAAGCATTACGAGGAAACCCTCAAGCTCGACCCTCAAAATCGGGAGGCAAAAGAGAACTATGAGTTCGTGAAAAACAAAATCGAGGAGCTGAAAAAGAAAAAAGAACAGCCTTCCCCGACTCCGTCGCCAACGCCTACTCCAACCCCTTCACCACAGGACAAAAAGAAAGACAAGCAGGACCAAAAAGATCAGCAGAAGAACAAGGACCAACAGCAAAACTCACAAAGCAAGGATCAGCAGCAGCAACAACAAAAACAGGATAAGGATCAGCAACAGCAGCCCAATCAAAACCAGCAGCAGAATCCCGGTCAGAGCGGAAAAGATCAGCAACAACAAAAAGGCGACAGCGAACAACGGCCGGATCAAAAACCTTCCTCATCATCCCCCACGCCTACTCCATCCGCCACGCCTACTCCGAGCCCGTCGTCTTCGCCGGGTCAATCTCCCACCCCCGGTCAGTCCCCATCGGCAAGTCCATCCGGCTCTCCTGGCCAAAGTCCTTCCCTCCAACCAAGTTCTGCCGAAAACAGTCCTGCCGGCGCGGGCTCGTCTCCCACGCCTTCGCCCGGCGAAGGCTCTCCTTCTCCTTCTGCAGGAGCGCCCTCCGCCACGCCTTCGCCTTCCGCTGGGGAAGGATCGAATCCGTCTCCGTCGCCTGGTGGATCACCCGATAAGCCGCGCAGCGGTGAAATCAAAAGTGCGGGCCAAGCGGGGGACGAACAGCGCGAAAAGGAGGAAGCTGCGGCCGCGGAGGCCGAAGCTTTACAGCGTGGCGAGATGACGCCAGGGCAAGCTGCGCGTTTATTGCAGGCGATGAAGGATGACGAAGCCAGGGTGCAACTCGATGAACGTCGCTTGCAGCATCCTGTCTATAAGGACTGGTAGCGTAGCGTGCCGAGAATGGAAAGACTCTCCCGCCACCTTTTGTTAGTGCTCTGCGCTCTCTGGCTTATTCCCGTGGCGCAAGCCGCCTCGCCCAGCGTCACCGCCGTCCTCAGCGACTCGGAAGCGGTGGTCGGGCAAACAGTGCAGCTCCAGATCGAAGTCAGCGGCGGCGGGAGGGGACGTCCTCCGGCGCAGGTCTCCGTCGATGGCCTGCAGATCCGCTACACCGGCGAATCTACGCAAATGACGATGCGAAATTTTTCCACGTCCTACAGCGTTACCTATAACTACACGATCCTGCCGGAGCGGACGGGCCGGTTCGTCATCCCGCCGCAAACGATCGACATCGGCGTTAGCAAATTGCGAACCCCGGAACTCGCTTTGAATGTGACCGGATCCGGTGGGCGCGGCGCCGGCGGGCGAAGCGGCGGGCCGGGACAGCCGGCGCAAGACGAGCGTCTGGCCTTCGCCGAAATTGTCGTCCCCAAACAAACCGCCCACGTCGGCGAAGCAGTGCCCATTGTGGTGCGTATCGCTTTCAATGCGCGGATCCCGACCCAGGCCGTGGAAGAGAAGCCCGAAATCGCCGCCCAAGGATTCACCTTGCAAACCTTCGAACGGCGGCGGCAGGGGCAGGAAAACATTAACGGACAAGTTTACAATGTTCTAACCTACAAAGCGGCGATTACGCCGACGCGTGCTGGTAAGCTCGATCTTGGGCCGGCCCAAATTCATGCGGCGATGGCGATTCCGCGCCAGCGCGGTGGTGGGCGCTCGCCTTTTGATCTCTTTAACGATCCCTTTTTCCGCGACCCTTTTGGCGCAATCTCAGAGACACAGGAGATTACGGTCAAGAGTCAACCAGTGACTTTGGAAGTAAAACCTTTGCCGACTGGAGCGCCCTCCTCCTTTACCGGAGCGGTGGGCACGTTCACCCTCGGCGTGGAAGCGAATCCGAAGCACGTTCAGCTGGGAGATCCTGTCACGGTGAAGGCGACCGTTTCAGGCCGTGGCAGCTTTGATCGGGTTTCAGCCCCGGTCCTAAGCGACGAACAAGGCTGGCACAAATATCCCGCCTCCGGCAATTTTAAGAAGGACGACGAGGTGGGAATTAGTGGGAGCAAGACCTTCGAAATGGTCGTTTCACCTAACGAGAAAAAGACAGCTTTGCCTCCGCTTCTCTTTAGCTTCTTCGATCCACTCAAGGAAAAATACACTACTCTTCAAAGTCCTGCGATCCTGTTGGCGGTAGAAGGAGGGTCTGTCCTTGCAACGACCGCCCCTCCGGCGAATTCGTCCTCGAATTCCGCTACCCCCGCCCGGGCCGCCCCCGCCAACGACCTTCTCCCTCAGCTCAACACCCTGAGCCGAGGCGGCGAGAGCTTCGCACCTCTTTTTCTGCGTCGCGATTTCTGGCTGCTGCAATTGCTTCCCCTGGCCCTCGTCCTTGCCCTCGCCGCCTGGCAATGGCGCCGGGCGCGCCGGGCCGATCTTCGCGCGGGACGACGCGCGCAATGGCAGCGGGAAGCCGACGAGCTTGTGCGAAAATTGCGCCGCGGCCAGCCAGGTGAGCCTGATTACTTCGGCAGCGCCTCGCGCGTGGTCCAGCTCAGGACGGCGATGAAGGCCGATTGCGAGCCCGGAACGGTTGACGCCGAGTCCGCCACCCGCGTTTTCAGTCTTGATCAGGAACACGCCGTTCGTTTGCGCGAGCTCTTCGCCGCAAACGATGAACTCCGCTACAGCGGTAGCGGTAACGGTGCCGGACGAGCCGTCACGATCAATCGCGAGGCTATGATGGAGACAATCGAGAGGCTTCGCTCATGAAGATGCATTCCCGCGACTCCTGGTTCGTCGTCGTCGCGCTTCTTCTCATCAGCCACAGCGTTCTTCTGGCCGAGACAGCGGATTCCTCCTTTCAGCGTGGCAATGCCCGTTACGCCGCCGCCGACTACCCCGGAGCTGCAGCTGCCTATGAGGAAGCTGCTCATGCGGGCGCGTGGTCACCCAATCTCTTCTACAATCTGGGCAACGCACGCTTTCGCGAAGGCGATTTCGGCCGCGCTATTCTCAACTACCGTCGGACGATTGCGCTTGAGCGCGATCATTTGGAGGCGAACGCTAACCTCCGCCTCGCCCGCGCGCGGACACAAGCTCTCGAGTTCAAGCTGTCACCTTCGCTCCATTATTTAGGATTAGTTAGCTCGAATGCTTACACGGTCGCGGCGGCGATTTTATGCTGGGCGGGCCTGCTGCTGCTCCTTTGGCGCCGCCAGGGACTGGCTTGTTTTCTGGGCGGCTTGTTTATCACTCTGGCGATAGGCTGTGCTTTAGCCACTTTCCTCCTCGAGAGAGCGGCCACAGGCGAGGCCGTTATCTTGGCGAAAGACGTCGAGGCCCGCGTCGCCACCACTGATACCGCCCGCAGCCTGCTCGCGCTCCCGCCGGGCAGCGAAATTCGGATTCTGCAGCAGCGCGGTGACTGGTGCTACGCTGAGCTACCAGATAGTCAGCGCGGCTGGATCGACTCCAAGGCCGCCGAATTAATCCGGCTCTAACGCAAGACTTGTTTTTCCGCGGCGGCGGTACGGCGGCCGCATCTCCGGCCTGCGTCATCGCGGCACGCTTTCCGCTACAGGCAGTGGAGCTGCCATGGCCAAACGCGGAAACTCTGTCGTCGGGATCGATCTAGGAAAGCGCACCTACAAAGCGGTCCAGATCACCAGGAAAAGTGACACCCGCTACGTCCTGACGAATTTTGCCTCCCACGAGGTCCCGGAGGAAATGTCCAGTTCCGATGATGCGGCGCAGCACCTGCGCCTCCTTCTGAAGGAACTGGGCGGGAATACGCGAAGCTGCGCCCTCGCCGTTTCCGATCCGTGCGCGCTCTTGCGCATTATCGAGCAGCCAAACACGCCGTCCGAGCTTTTGCGCAATGCCCTGCATTTTAACGGGCTCTCGATGTTGAATCAGGACTGCAAAGATTTCGTCCTCGACGTGGCACCGATATCAGTTGTGCCATCGCCAGGCGACAACGGTTCCGGCGAAGCGACCACTGGCCAGGAAAGCGGCGGAGTGGCGGTGCAGGCTCCGCC